>CAYUVM010000091.1:0-11150 GCA_964447935.1 uncultured Cytophagia bacterium
GTCTTCCCCACTGGCGCCGGAAACGAAGAAACCGTGTTGCTAGAGGCTCGGCACGCCCAAACCCCTCAAGGGCTGATTCATCACGCCCCATTGCAACGACACTTGCAACGGGTCCGCGACTTGGTACGACATCGTGTTTAAATAAACGCCCTGGCTGAAATTTTGGCCGCCCAGCGACGTGTACGACAACGAGTAACTCTGTTGCATCGAAAAGCGTTTCGGGTTCAACCCGATCAATCCAACCAGCCCTTGCGGGCGGGTGAGAAGCTGCGAAAAGGATTGCGGCTGGAGTTGTTCTTTTAATTGCCCAAACGCCAAAACCGGCAGCAACACGAGCATCAACATCAGCAACACGAAGATTTTGTTTCGCATGATGAAACTCCTAACGCAGTCGTAAAATCATAATAAAAGCTTACAAGCGTTTATCCGCGCTTACCGAATGTCACAAATGTTACAAACGCGGAATTGTCTATATTTAATAAAACTTTATGGCAAAGTCAAGGAATATTTATTTCACCATATGCAGGCGGCCGCGGAAAATTTCGGCGCCGAGGCGCAGACGATAAAAATAGATGCCGCTGGCCACGGGGCGATTGAAATTATCGCGCCCATTCCAGCGTTGTGCATGCGCGCCGGCGTCAAGAGAGCGATCGATCAGCGTGGTTACCAATTCGCCGCGCAAATTAAAAATTTGAAGGGTGACCGGTGCGGGCGAATCTAAATTAAAACGGATCGTCGTCGCGGGATTTCCCGCAAAGCGGGATGTCGCTCCGCTCCAAAATGGATTGGGATAAACCGATACGCGCGGCGAGCTGTCAACCGTTTCAACTTCGGCGACGTTGTCATGCGCTGCGGCTTTTTGGGCGCTAAAATTAATTTGCCGATACCACACATCGTCACTCGCCACATTGCCGCCACAAACCAAAAGCCCCGAGGCGCTGTAAAGCGATTTGCCCGACGTCGTGAGCGCGCCGAAATTGTCGCCGTTATTGTTGAGCAACACTGTGGCTGCTTGTCCCTCCAGCGCACTCTCATTGCCAAAATTGCAAACTTTGTATTCGGCATAATTCGGCGTGCTTGTGCGGATGCCCATCACGTAAACCCGATCATTTGTGTCGTCGATGCCGACGGCGGGGCTGCTCCATTCCACGCTGGTATTCACTTTGAACGTGCTCCACGAATTCGCGGCATTTCTTTTGTAAAGTGTATTTTTGACTTCGCCTGCCACCGCCGCATTGCTGTTGCGAGTGAGAACATACAGCCTGCCGTTATCCGCTTTGGTGACGCTCACCCAATCATCGGCGCGTTCGTTGCCAAAAAAAGATAAGGCACTGCTCTCATCCGTCCACACGTTGGCGGGATCGCCGTTGCGATGGCGTAGAAATCCGAAACTGGTGCCGCCGTTGGCCGCGGCCATGCCGTAAAAAACGCCGGCATAGTTCGCACCGCCTTCAGGAAACGCCGTGCCATCGGTAATGCCGCCGTTGCCCACGAGACCGGACTTTAGCGTGATCGGGCTCGACCACGTCGCGCCGTTATTCGTAGAAAGTTTTGCCTCCAACGCGCTGCCATTGAGGCGAAACAACCAGAGTTCGCCGTTGTTGGCGCGTGCCAGACTTACAGGATTGCCGCCGCCGTCGCCAAAATTTCCAACCTCGACCAGCGTCATTTCTTCGCTCCACGCGCCATTGGCATACAGCAAACGGCCGAATTGCGTCGCGCTCTCGTGCGAGCTAACATAGTACAACCGGTTGGTTGCCGTTTCGAGAACGGCGTCGATGCGCACGGACGGACGCGTTTCGATTTTGAGATCGCGGCTCCACACGCCGCCCTGAAATTTCCAGAGAAACCAATTCGCGGCGTTGGCATCCAAAGCCACCAGCCACCACGCCGACTGAAAGTAAAACAACTTGCTCTGATTGGATTTGGCGAGCGCTGCCGTCGTATTGGCATCGGTCAACGCCCCGGCCGGCGGCAGACTGCTCTCGGCAAAATTAATTTGCCGATACCAAACATCGTCGCTCGCCACATTGCCGCCGCACACCAAAAGCCCCGAGGCGCTGTAAAGCGATTTACCTGGCGCGGTGAGCGTGTCGAAATTGTCGCCGTTATTGTTGAGCAACACTGTTGCCGCTTGCGTTTCCAGCGTGCCCTCGTCGCCGAAATTGCAAAATTTATATTCGGCATAGTTGGGCGTGGTCGTGCGGATACCCATCACGTAAACCCGATCATTCGTGTCGTCAATGCCGATCACCGGGTTGCTCCATTCTACGCTGGCGTCCACTTTGAATTTGCTCCATGAGTTGGCGGCGTTTCTTTTATAAAGCGTATTTTTAGGTTCACCCGCTACGGCATTGCTGTTACGCGTCAACACAAACAACCGGCCATTATCAGCCTTCGCAACGTTTACCCCATCGCCGGCACGCTCGTTGCCAAAGAATGTCAACGCGCTGCTCTCGTCCGTCCATACGTTGGAAGAGTCCCCGTTGCGATGGCGCAAAAATCCAAAGCTGGCGCCGCCATTCAACGCAGTCATGCCATAAAAAACGCCGACAAAATGATTGCCACTCTCCGGAAACGCCGTGCCATCGGTAACGCCGCCGCTGCCGGTGAGGCCGGATTTTAACGTGATCGTATTCGACCACGTCGCGCCGTTATTTGTGGAAAATTTCCCTTCCAGTGTGCTGCCGTTGACGCGAAACAACCATAACTCGCCATTGTTGGCGCGCGTCAGACTTACTGGATTGCCGCCACTGTCGCCGAAATTTTCAACCTCGACCAGCGCCATTTCTTCAGTCCACGCGCCGTTTGTATAAAGTAAACGCCCGAATTGCGTCGCGCTCGCGTGCGAGCTAACATAATACAACCGATTGTTGGCGGTTTCGAGAACGGCATCGATTCGCACGGACGAACGCGTTTCAATTTTGAGATCGCGGCTCCAGACGCCGCCCTGAAATTTCCAGAGAAACCAATCCGTGGCGTTGGCATCAAAGGCCACCAGCCACCACGCTGACTGAAAATAAAACAACTTGCTCTGATTGGATTTGGCCAGTGCCGCCGTCGTGTTCACCTCAGCCAACGTGCCAGCCGGTGGCAGACTGCTTTCGATAAAGAAATGTGATGACTGAACGACGGCTGTTTCGATGCTGGTTTGCGCTTGCAATAGATAGCTCGCTGGCACGCCGGGGTTGACGATCCCCGCGCTGCTCGAGAAAATCAAGGTGACACTCGCATTATTCGCCAGCGTGTTCGGCACCGTAACTTCGACACGCCGCAAAATCGGATCGGACGTTACGTTTACAGCGGTGTTACCATTCACCGTGACCGCCGAGTTCGCGATGGCCGCCGGGATACTCGTGCCGCTCGGCCAAGTGATTGTGATTGTATCGAACCCGCCAGTGAGCGCGCCACTGGCACCGAGGGTGAGTTGAACATTGTACTCGGCCGTTTGCCCAGAAAAATTGGGTGTCACCGTGACGTTATTGACGATGAGCGAGTACGGCGACGCGCCGCCGTTGATGCCGCTGCCTTCGATTGCCAACAAGTTGTACCAGATAACGCTGCCGGAATTTTTCTCGGCGCAGATTAGCATCTCGGTCGCGCCATTGACCCGATGTTGCGGCACGGACAAATTATTGAAACCGGCATCGTCAAAAATATTCACGACGGCAGCGTTTTGCAACGCGCTTTCATTGCCAATTGCACATTTTTTGTATTGACCGCGATCCGGCGAATTTTCTTCCGAGCCGAAAACGTAAAGCTCGTTGTTGGTTTCATCCACCACGACCGCTGGCCGCGTCCACCCGTTGCCACTGCCGTCTTCAACGACGAAATTTTGCCAGCCCCCGCCGGCGCTGCGCTTGAGCAAACCGATGCGCGCCGCGGCGTTGGTCAGCGGATGCGTTTTGCAGGCAAAGAAAATTTCATTATTTTGACTCACCGCCAAAGAAATGTGATCATCGCTTTGCGCGTTGTCAAACTGCGGCATCACGGCGGTTTCATCGCTCCACGCGCCGTCGGGATCGCCGTCTTTATGCAAGAGAAAACCGAATTTTCCATTACTCGAAGTGTTTTCGGAATAGCCGAGACCCACGTAGTTTTCATCGCCACTCGTAAATGCGACGGCATCGGCCAGGCCACTGCTATAAAGCCCGCTTTGCACAATGAATGTCGGCGACCACGTCAGGCCGTCATCGCTCGAACGCTTCCCGTCAACCTGCGCGCTTTTGTAACGGAATGCCCACAACTCGCCATTCTTGGCTTTCACAAGAACATTGCCGGACTCACCGGAAAAAACAAAATTACTCAACACCACCGGGAAACCTGCATCAATGCTCCAGGCACCGTTTGCAAAAGACAGGCGTAAAATTTTTGTACCGGAACTGGAAGACGAGGCGAGCAAAATGTACAATTTGTTGGCCGGCGCATCTAGAAAACAATCCGGGCGCGTGCTCTTGCGGCTGTCAATCTCTATTTGCACCGTCCAATTCGTGCCATAAAGTTTCCACAAATACCATTTTCCGTCCGAAGCTTGTTTGGCGGCGGTCCACCAGAAACCGGCATGATAGAAAGGCCGGTTTTGATGCGGCTTATCGTAACCGCCGCCGGAACCGGTAATTGGCGCTTCGCCGACGATGAGCGCCCAAGCTGCCGTCGAGTGCCACACCAGCGTGACGAGCAAAACTACAATCGTTGCAATGTATCTTTTAAAATGCGGGTAAATCGAACACGCCGTCATAGTATCTCTTATCATAACGTTTGAAAATTTTTGAGTGACCTCAGACCTTACTTAACCATTTGCAACCGGCCTCGAAAATTTTCCGCCCCGAGACGCAAGCGATAGAAATACATGCCGCTTGCCACCGGCAGGCCAAAATCATCACGCCCATTCCAGCGTTGTTCATGGAGGCCGGCAACCAGCGCACGATCAACCAGCGTTGTCACCAGCTCGCCGCGCAAATTGAAAACCTGCAGCGTCACCGGCGCGGGCGCGGTCAAATGAAAACGAATTGTGGTTGCGGTATTGCCGAGGCCCTCAGTTAAAGAAAAGGGATTGGGATAAACCGCCACCGTTGGCAGCGCGGCGGCTGATTTGGTGATCACGCCGCTGCCGGCAATTGGTAACAGGTTGAACCAAATTTCGTTGGTTGAGGTGTTTTCCGCACAAACCAGCAGATCCGTCGCGCCCGTCACAAAATGCGCCGCGACCGAAATATTATTGAACGCGCTGCCGCGGAAAATTTCCATTGCCGCCGCGTCGCGCAGGGTGTTTTCGCTGCCGATCGCGCACTTTTTATATTGGCCGTGATCCGGCGCATTTTCCTGGGTGCCGAACACATAAAGCTCGCTGTTGGTTTCATCGATGATCACCGCGGGACGTGTCCAGTCGCCGCCGGTTTGCACCGTAAAGTTTTTCCAGTCGCCGTTACGCTTGCGTTTCAGCAAGCCGATGCTGGCCGCCCCGTTGGCCGTCGGGTGCGTTTTGCAAACAAAAAAGATTTCATGATTCAAGCTGACGGCGAGCGCAATGTGATTGTCGCTATCGGCGCCGCTGAATTGTGGGATCATGGCCGTTTCGTCGATCCAGTTTTCCGCGGCCTCACCATCGCGGTGCAGGAGAAAGCCAAATCTGCCATTGCCCGAGGTGTTTTCGGAATACCCGACGCCGACAAAATTTTCGCCATTGCTGGTAAACGCCACAGCATCACACAGGCCGCTGCCAAAGAGATTTTCTTTTACGACCAAGGTCGGCGACCACGTCAGCCCGTCGTCGCTTGAACGTTTGCCTTCTACAGTTGCAGCGCGGTAACGAAACACCCATAATTCCCCGTTCAGCGCTTTGGTTAAAACATTTCCTGACTCGCCGGAAAAAGCAAAATTACTCAACTCCACCGGAAATCCCGGGTCAATATTCCATGATATGCCGGAATACGAGAGGCGCAGAAACTGTGTGGCGGCCATCGAAGGTGCGGCGAGCAAAATATACAATTTATTCACTGCAGCATCGAGATAACAATCCGGCCGCGTACTGCCGCGGCTATCAATTTCCAACTCCGCCGACCAAGTATCGCCGTAAAGTCTCCAGAGATACCATTTATCATCGCTCATTTTTTTCGCGGCCGTCCACCAGGCGCCGGCATAATAAAACGAACGGCTTTGATGCGGTTTATTGTAACCGCCGGCGGAACCGGCAATTGGACTCGCCACCCCGGTCAGCGATATCGGGGGCAACGCAACAATCGCATAAGGATTGGAGGTAACCGGCGTGGGTTCGACGCTCGTGGCAACGGTGAGGGTGTAATTGCCTGCGATGGCGGGATTCACGAGCGCAGCAAAAGGCAAATTAATGGTCACGGAGGCGTCAGGGCCGAGATTTAATGAAGACGGCGCGATGATGAATATGATTGGCGCGCTGCTATCGGCGATAGCCGTGGTATCAATGCCGTTCACCTGCACGTTGTTGAGATGGCCCGCATTCACCCGCGTGGTTTCATTAAAGGTGATTGTGATTGTATCGCCGGCAACGAGATGACCAGCACTGCCAAGATTGAAGGCAATGGTGTATGCCGATGCGGTGCCAAGCGTATTGGGATTGGGCGAAACGGTTGCCGCCGAAACATTCGTGGAAACCGCGGCGTTGCTTGGGCTGAGGCCATGCGCCTGCGGCAATATGAAAGCAAGCCGTAAAATTAAATAGAAAGCTCTTGCAGGCTGGTTGCTAAAAAAGGCGCCCCATTTTTTACTGCCCGTCCATGACCAAGACAACATGCGAGTCCTCTTCTCAAAATTTCCATGATTCGTTGATCGTCCATCGTCTGACAATATCCGCTACTCCCTGCGTGCTCAAACGAGCTCACGGCCATATCTGGCAAGAGGTAATGAAGAAAGGTTATCGAGCTGATCCCGAGTCCGTGGGAAGGCCGTAACTGTGCGTGTGATTTCCTATAACGATATTGTTTTTTCAAGCAGCCATTCCATAGCCGTTGAAAAAAGCAACGCGCATCCATTTTATTTATAGCGCTGGAGGGGAAGAATTGCGGAAAGAAAAAAGGCTTAATGGAAGCAAGCATATAACAGGAAATTTAAAACGTCATACTTTACGAACGTTGTCATCGAAATGCCCGCACACACTGGCACCGCATTTGCCGAATCAATGTGACGGCCTGCATTGGATGACTGCAACTACGCATATTTTCTAACCGGCCTTTGGCGAACTGGGCGGGGCGAGCGGACAAATACGAAATTTCACTTACAAGTTTGTGTGAGCGATGCTTCGCAAAGCATTTTCTTTTTTCATTAAACGCGGCACGCGTTCCACCGCCGCGCGTTTATTCGTCGCGGCGGTTATTCTTGCCGGCAGCGTTTTTATCTTGAACGCCACGGTTGCCGACGTCCGGCCCTCGAATATTTGGGGCTTAACGTACGGCACTCTTGCGGCCCTACTCATGGTCGGCGTCGCGCTGTTGGGCGCCCGGCGGCGCATGACAAAATTCGCCTTAAAGGCCCGACTCGGCAACGCGCAAACCTGGCTGCAATTTCATCTCTACGGCGGCGCATTATGCATGTTGTTGACGTTTATGCACACCGGTTTTCGCCAGCCGCATGGCGTTCTCACCTGGTGGCTTTGGTTTCTCAGCATCTGGGTGACGGTGAGCGGTTTCCTCGGCGTCATCTTACAAAAATGGATTCCGCGTCTGCTAACCTCCGGCCTCGCCATCGAAGTGGTTTACGAGCGCATACCTGAGTTGATTGCCGAAATCAGCGAGAAAGTCAATGTGCTTGTCGCCAATTGCACCGAACCGGTAAAAGACTTTTATCAAAAAAATCTCGCCATGGCGCTGGTGACGCCACGGCCGCGCTTGATTTATTGCATCGACATTACCGGCGGCATTCAGGCGCGCCTCAAACAATTTGATTATCTGCGCGGCTTTCTGCCCGCTACTGAAAAAGAAAAATTAGGCGCACTCGAAGCTTTTTACAAAACCAAACTCGAGATTGACGCGCATTACACGTTGCAGCGCATCTTGCGCTTGTGGCTTTACACGCATGTGCCGGCCTCACTCATTCTGCTGGTTTTGCTCGGCCTGCATTTGTTCGCGGTGTTGTATTATTAGGAGATGTTGGATCTAAACGTGTTACATAAAAATTTAGAAATTTGAATTCCAGAGAAGATCACAAAAAGAAAAAGGGTACTTTTAGCGAACTGCGGCTTTCGGTCGCGCGCAAGTATGTTTTTCCCGACCGGCGGCGCGCCATGCTAGTTGCCGGCGGCCTGCTGGGTTTGGGGATTTTGAGTTATTATTTAATTGATTTTTTCTTGCTCAAAAGCAGCATCACTGCCAGCGGCCCGCTTTCATCGTATCATGCGAAGTTTGAAAAAGATTGCGCCTCCTGTCATGAGCCGTTCGGCGACGTGACCAGCGGCAAATGCTCGGTGTGTCATGAGAAAACCGGCGATAAACTCGGCGTGTACACGTTTGCCTCGCATTACGTTTATCGCTCCGGCGATTTATCCCGGGTGCAAACCGCCGCGCCAAAGTTTGCAGTCAAAGAAAATGACTGCGCTGTCTGTCATCTGGAACATCAAGGCCGCGAGGCCATAGTAACCAGCGTGCCGGATTCATATTGCACTGCGTGCCACGAGTTCGGCTCGTTCAATAAAGATCATCCGGAGTTCCAATTTGCTGCGAAAAAATTGGCCGATGATTCGACCCTGGCGTTCACGCATGTCAAACATGTCAAAGAAATCGTCAAGCGCGAGAAATTGACGGACATTGAACGCGCTTGTTTGTATTGCCACAATCCACAACCGGAAGGCAAGCGTTTCGAGATGATCAATTTCGATACGCATTGCAGCGCCTGTCACTTGACCGGCACGGTTGGGACGCCGACGCTTAAGGTTAAAACTGCTGAAAACATTTTGGAGCCCGGCGTGGAAACGCTTGAAGCGATCCGCAATCGCCGTGGCCCGAACACCGCCTGGGCCTTCAATGTCAATCCGAATGAGTTTCAGCTTAAGCCCGGTAATCGGCTGGTGAAATCACCGGTGCATCACGAAGATCCGTGGGTTTTGGAAAATTTAAAAAGCATTCAAGGCGCGCTCAGCCCTGATCGCGGCTTTGCCGAATTGTTGAAAACTGCGGGTGGAAATTCGACGCCCAACAAAAAAGCCGCCTCAACGGAGATTTACCGGGAAGCAATTCAAACGCTGCAGGATTACGCTGCCGGCCTGCGCGGCCGTCCGGAGCCGGAAGTGCAAAAGGAGCTGGTTAAAATCGACTCGCTGCTGAAGGTCGCGCGCCACAAGTTGCAGCGCCAGCCTATTTTGAACGGTGACGCCAAATTCATCTGGCCCGCCGCCAAGATGAATCCAAATTTAGATGCGGCGCAGCTCGTCGGGCTGAATGATTTAGCCGCTGCATTGACCGAAGCCTGCCGCGAATGCCACACAGTTGAGCACGCGGCGATTTTGCGCGTGCAAAAAGATCAGCAGATTTTGCAGCGCGCCGAGTTCAATCATCGCGCCCACATTGTGCAACGGCGCTGTCTCGATTGCCATACGGAAATTCCAATCGTCGCCGCCACTGCAGGCGCGGCGACTGTTACGAGCGCACAAGATCACGCGGCGATACAAAATATTCCCGGCATTGAAAATTGCCGCGCCTGTCACAACGCCGGCGAAACTTCCAATCGTTGCGTGACATGCCATACGTTTCATCCGAACAAAGTGAATCGTTCGAGCCTGTTGTTGTATTTGGATTAGCGTTCGTAGCGCTCGTGTCACGCTTTTGGACGTTGATTATTCGCGCAAAGAAAAATTTTAAAATCAAAGATTGTCTAAATTTAAAACTTTTTATCCCTAAAGGGATTCCTACAAACTGATTTCCACCAACGAAAGCGCCACTATGAAAGCGAGACTTTTCTGCACCACCGGTTTTTTCGCCGGCGCCAAGTTTGAGTTTACCAAAGAAGCCACAATTGGCAAACACCAGAGCAATGGCATTGTGCTCGCGCCGCCGATTATCTCGAATCGCCATGCGCGCATTTATTTTGATGACAAGGCTCAAAACTATTTTCTGGAAGATTTGGGCAGCCGTAATGGCACCTTGGTCGATGGCGTGCGGGTCAAGAAAAAAGAGAAACTGACGACGCTGAATATCATCACGTTTGCGCAAAAATTTGATTTCATTTTTCAAGTGATCGATAACTACGAACGCGAGCCCGCTGCCAAGGAGGCGGCCTCCAAGCAATCGACGGCTTCGGTTGAATCGTCACCTCAGCATACTCCGCGGCCGACCACGGGGACGCGTCGCGCGAGAGAAGAAACCGTCGATGTGGAAGCTGTTGATGAACCGATCAATGGCAAAACCATGCTCGAAGGCGTGGTGCCGGTGCGTGTCATCCCGGCGGAAAAGATGTCAACAACCCGCAATGGCAGAACATTGGTCGAAGCCATGGCGCTGGGTAAAAAAATGGCGGTCAACGCTCCGGTTTTTCTTTTAGAGTTCAGCAGTAAAGGCCGACGCTTCAAAACCGTTCAGCTCAAACCCGGTGAGAACTTTCTGGGCCGGGCCGCGGACTGTGAAATCGAAATTGACGACCCGTCGATTTCCCGGCGGCACGCGGTGGTGACGGTGAACGCAGGCAAAGTGTTTGTGAAAGATCTCGGCAGCCGCAATCACACCTTTGTTGGCAAGCAAACCGTCCTGTCGGAAACAGAAGTTCAACTCGATACGGCGCTGCGCTTTGGCCACGTCGAAGCACTGCTAATCCGGCGCGTGGAGAATAAAGCCTCGCGCATTGGGCATTTGGTTTAAAGACAATTGAATCCGTTATTCCGCAGGAATCTTTTCTGTTATCAAAGCCGCCTCAAATACAAACAAGATTCTTGCAGAATGACACCTTAGTTCTGGAAATTTTAATGCACGGAAATAACGAAATTCTCTCCGACGGCACTTTCATCCTCAAGCAGCCCGTGCGATTGCCGGAAATTTTAGATTTGCTCATTGTCGGTGGCGGCCCGGCAGGAACGGCTGCGGCCTTTCGCGCCAAAGAACTGGGACTGGCCGGGCTGGTCATCGACTTTGACGATGTGATGAAACGTATTCGCGATTACGCCAAAGAGAAGCTGATATTGCCGGATTACGGCG
>CAYUVM010000092.1:0-11128 GCA_964447935.1 uncultured Cytophagia bacterium
TACTTGATGACTTTCAGTGCATCTACGCGCTGCATCACATCGCCCTCAACACGCAATTCCAGGTCGCGCAATTTCGGTCGCGGCTTATACGGCTCGATTACGCCGAGCGCCACCTGTTTGCGGCTTCCCGGCGCGACTTTGACCCGATAGCGGATCGCGCGATTCGTGCCCCAGGCCACATTGCGAAACGCTGGATCAACCGTCCCTGTCGGCATCGCCCAGCCGATACAACCATTCAGCCCGCCGAGGCGCTGAATTTTTCCATTCAAAAAAGTATTGACGCTGGGTGTTTTGTTTTCCTGCGTGATGGCAAAAGCCGAGGCAGCGACCACCGCGCCGTCGGCGGCATACTCCGTCACCGCAATAGGAACACGTGGATCGGCAAAATATTGGCGCGTCATTTTCAATTCTTTGCCCTTGAGGCCGATGGACACCTCCGTCAATGCTCGCGCATACGGCCCGGGGCCGAGATCATAAGCTAACGCGCCATTTTCCGTGACCGCCGTTTTCTGCCAATCATCCGGCAGACAAATTGCAGTCAGATAATTCTTTGGCGCAAAACGATAGTCAACGGCATGATCTTGTGCAAAAATTTGCGTCGCATAAAACAAAACGAATAAGAGACCCGAAAAAAATTTAAGTTCACGGCTATAGTGAATGTTGTTTTTAAAAAACATTTTTTCTCCCTTTAACGAGTCGGCATTTTATCCAGCAAAATATAATTGACTTGTGCAACCGCAACATGTTTGCCGGCGGCGTCAAAAAGATCGACGGCGACCGGACACATCGTGCGCCCGAATTTGATAACGCGCGCTTTCGCATGAACCTCGCTCAAACACGGCGCGAGAAAACGAATATTCATGTCCGTTGTCGTCATGATTTGATCCACGCCGGTCTGCGTGAGAATAGCAAAACACGCCACCGAGTCGGCAATCGTCATCAAAATGCCGCCATGAAATGACTCGAATACGCCGTCATAAATTTTCTGGCGCGGCACTTTAACTTCGCAATAGCCGGTATCAAATGCAACCACTTCCATCTGCAAAGTTTCGAAGATGGAAATTCTTTTGATCCGTGCGAGAATAGCGGCTTGATGTTCTGGGGAAATCATTTTAGCTCACGGAGTGGCAAGCTTAAGCTTGCCACTCCTTCATTTTATTTTCGTCGAAAATTGAGTTTGATCTCTTTTCCCCACATGCCGCTGATTTGATCCGGCAACATTTCACCGCGGGCTGAGACAAAACCGAGTTTCTTCAAGGCTTGCAAAACAACTACCGGTTTCCCCGCGCTGCCGCGACCGTCAATCGACGCCACAAAAAGCGTCGCCGTTTTTCCATCTGCGGCAATCGTCAGCCGCAGCGTCACCGGCCCGAAATCCGTCCACCCGCCGTTGAGTTCAATTTTTGCATTTGGAACCAACCATTCCGCTGGAACACCCGCCAGCAATTCGAGATCATCCAATTTTTCTTTGCACAACAGGATTCGAACCAGATGAATGAAAATCGCGCTCGCTTCCGCATTGGAAACATCACCGGCGGTTGCCGTGCCAATGGTTTTGACGTGTTGTTCTTCAACCCACGTGCCGAGCGGATTGGCATGATTGGCATACGCGTAGAGCAAATCCTGGGCACGTTCATGATGGTCAAACATTTCCTGCGCAATGCCGTGAATGCCACCGAGCCACGGCCATACGCCGTTATTTAGCCAACCGCTGCTGGTGATCAGCCCCTCCTGCATGGTCGCTTCCAGCATGGCGAAATTGCCGGCCACGACAGAATCCAGCAACGCGTCCTGTTGATGAAAATATTTTCCATATCGCGGCGGCAATAAAAAAGCATACTGGCCGCGTTGCGGCAACTGCGTAGTCGTATCGCCAACGCTCACCGGCAAAAACAGGTTACCGTGCCGATCTTTATGCAGATCACGCCGGGCGGCGCGGCGAAAAGAATTCATCAATTCCTCAAAAAGTATTTGCCAGTTGGAGGCCGCTTCATTTTCTCCAAGCCAGCGTGCGGCAGCGATGCTTTTCTCCAACGCGATCAGCGTCCACCAGACACTGCCGTAATCGGCTGTGGGCGCAAAGATGCCGCCATCAACAAACCCCAGCGGCATCAAGCCATAATGCTTGGCCGCCGGATCGCTGAGTGTTTGCGCGCGCATTTGTTTCAGCCATTCAATACCGCGCGTGATCATCGGCCAGCTCTTTTGCAGCCACGATTTGTTATTGGTGCTTTGCGCGAACCAACACATCGTATAAATGAAAACCGGCGTCTCGATGAGTGATAGCGTCGGATACATCACGCGCCATTGTCCGCTCGGCAATTGATAGCGTTTGCCGTTTTCAAGGAACTGGCGGAGACTGGCTGTGTCGCCGAGCATCATCACCGGCATGCCGGTGAGCATCACATCGACCAGCCACAAGCCGTGATAAACCGTCGGCCCCGGATGGAACTGCCAATAGCCGTCAATCTTTTCACGCACCTGATAAAGATTGCGGATATTCGCATCAATGAGATATTGAATACTTTTATCCGGCACCAGAATTTTATTTTTCGGTATCGCTGCTGCATCGTGCCAATAGTCTCGCGCCTGCTGCATTTGTTCTTGCAAATCTGGAACGGCGCGAATGCGCTCGCGCCCTTGCTTGCCGTGCAGCACGATCATCGCAACTGCTCTCGTTCCACGCGGCAATTCGAGTTGCCAGAATTTTTCGGTTTGCGTTAATCGAGTCGCGCGGGGCCGGGAAAGCAGATACGGCAGACCATGATGGCTTAAAATTCCAGTGGTCGAATCAAACGTAAAGGTACGCGGAGAACGAATGGCGACGATCGGGGTGGCAGCAGAATCCGCAAAAGTTGCCATCATCCCATCTATGCGCGGAAACGGCGCTGCCGCTTCAAGCTCCGTACCGCAATCAAAATAAACTTCAGCGCGGGGCGTAGCCTCGCCGCGCAAAACTTCAGCAGTGGTGACGTTGGCATTTTCCGGAAAAATCCAGAACGCGTTCAAGAGAACATTGGGATCGGGACTCTGCGTTGAAGCATGAACTTCAATGGCCAGTTCCCCATCATTATTTTCATCTTTGCCATCGATGAGAAAAACTTCCGGATGGTTTTTCTCGCCCGAGGCCATCGGGTCGACGGTGAGTGGCGCCGCGCCTTCAACGCGCAACTCTAGAATTCTCGTTCCAGCCCGCGGCTTGTAGGATTCACAAACACCCATCGCCACACGCTTCTTGCTGCCCGGCGCAATTTGCGCTCGGTAACGAATCGGCCGGTTGGTCCCCCACGCCACATTACGAAAAGCCGGATCGACTTTTCCTGCCGGCGCGGCCCAATCGACACAACCGTTCAGGCCATCCAGACGACGAACTTTTTCGTTAATTTTCGAAGGCGTTTGCAAGGGAAGCTTGTCCGGAATGAGAGCGAACGCTTGTTGTTGCATCGTAAAACCGCCGTTGCGAAATTCCGTGGTCACAATGGGAACGCGCGGCGCTGCCAAATATTGCCGCCCCGCCTGCAACTCCTTCTCTTTAACGCCAATGCTAATTTCGGTCAACGGTTTTGCATACGGTCCCGGCCCAAAATCATAGGCCAGCGCGCCTTTTTCCGAGACCAAGGTTTTCTGCCAATCGTCGGGAAGACAAATCGCCGTGAGATGAGTGGCCGGCGCAAATTTAAAATCAATGACGCGGTTTTGGCAAAATACGCAACCCGGAAATAAGGCACACCAGAATAATTTTTTCCACATGGTTACTTCAACCCTTGCTTGATTTCTTCAATGCCGACGCCAAGCGTAACGCGAGCAATCGTCTCGAGATCACTTTCCGAGCCTTGCAGATGAATGGTTCGGTGCGTATGAGTCGAGGATTGATTCGGCTGCAAAGCCAGTGCAGGTGAAGAAGATTCCAACTCATAAAATTTTCCCAATTGTTTTGCGCCGGGAGACGGCGGGCCGTCATTATAACTGTTGAGCGCGTCGCCGGCAAACGGTTTTTCCTGCAACTGCCACATCGAATTGACATAATCCGTCGCGCCCTCCGGCAAAGAAAATTGCGCCAGCGTAAGAACGTGATTGACCGCGTCGTAACTGCCCATCACCGGCTTGCTGCGTTGCGGCGAAACGCCGATTTTGCTGCGATAATTTGCATCAGCGGCAAAAAACATCAGCCCGTCTTTGACGGTCAATCTCTCTGCCGGAACTTTGCCGAAATAGGTGTCGTTCACCACCGGCCCCAGTTTCGCTTCCGGCCCGGTTTTATAGGGAATCACTACGGTGGTGGCCGGTGCGGCATTAAACATGCTGAGTATCCAAATTGACAGCAACCCGGTTTGTTTGCTCCACGCTTTTTCGCCAGTATTCTTGATGGTGTTAATGGATTCAACACCGACCATTTTAACGCCGGCGCCAGCGTTGACGCCAAGACATTTATTGATCGCGCTGGTGTCAAGCAACTTTATCTCACGATTGACTTCCAATTTGAACTTTGTTCCAGAATAATTGGTGAGCAAAATTTCGCGACGGCAATGGACGTGGCCTGCATCTTGACTCACCAATTCAAACGGTTCAGTATCAATTGCAGCCGGCGTAAACCAGTGCTCCAGATCAAACTTCGCGCCTTTGGCAAAGAATACGGAAAACTGGCCGCCTTCCGGCCCGATCCAAAAACGATCTTCGCCGCCGTAGACGTTAATGTGCGGCTGCGTTTTTCCCGAGGCAATAAGCTCGCGATTCACCCAGC
Source organism: uncultured Cytophagia bacterium (assembly GCA_964447935.1). Classification (GTDB taxonomy): domain Bacteria; phylum Zhuqueibacterota; class Zhuqueibacteria; order Zhuqueibacterales; family Zhuqueibacteraceae; genus Zhuqueibacter. The sequence goes on from CAYUVM010000092.1 coordinate 4,742, forward strand.
CAAAACTAAGGCCGCCCGCGCCGGCGGCAGTACTCGTCATAATGCGGCCTTGATAGGCTGGAATAACTGCAACTTGCTGCGCACCGGTTTCATCAGAAAGCACGATCACATCAACATGCTTTTTGAGAAAAGTTAGATCATCGCCAAAAGTCGGGGTTCCTATTTTCTCCTGTGTCAACACGTTTTGTGTCATAAATATCAATAATGTAAAACTTAAATTTGTTAATTTAAGTTTCATTTTCAACCTCCTTAATATTTCATCCGGTGCTAATGATTCAATTGCGTAATCTCCCGAATCTGCATGGCCGTCCAAATGCGAATGCCATGCGCCGGGTTTTCTATCGCGCGAACAAGCGTCGCCAGCATTTGTTGCCGCGTTACCAGTCCGAGCCGTTGCGCCGTCTTACGCGTTGCCGGCAATCGCTCAAAAAACCAGTAAATCGGCATCAGCATGTAAGGCCACCAATGGCCGGGACCGAGCACATACCACGGCCGCAAAATCGTTGCATTCAAACCACTCGCCCGGACGATCGCTTCGCATTCGACGCGCGTTTGCCAGTATGCTTTCATCACCGGCGCGGGATGCGCAACGCTGACATACACAAAATGTTTGATGCCCATTGCCACTGCAGCAGGAACGGCGTTTTGCACTGAAACCAAATCAATCGAGCGGAATTGCCCGGCTTTCGAGGGATTCGGATGCGACACGCCGACGAGATGCACAAAAGTATCGGCGGGGAGGATTTGATTCATGTAAGAATTTTTATTCAACGCATTGCCGATAATCGGCGTGCAGCCCGGCGGCAATTTTTGCTCCGCGCCTTTTCGCGCCAGCGCTTGCACGCTGTGCCCACACTGCAAAAGCTCGGCAATCAATCGCACGCCTATGTAGCCGGTGCCGCCGGCAATGAAAATATTCATAATGCCTATTCAGCGATTGGCTGAATCAACTATTGCATTGTTTTATATCCGGACAACGGTTTTAACACAAAACATTTTTATGGCATGACCGTAATCGGGAACTCGCGCACCCAATCCGGCCAGTCGGGAATATCAACGCGCACGCGGATAGCCCAGTGCAAGGCGTTATCCGGCGCATGAAATGTGCTTGGCGCGTTCGCGGGAATTTGCAGCGGCAGCGTAAATTGCATTTTGTTATTTGCCACTGAAACCCCGTTCTGGTTGCCCGATTCGACGATCAGATTTTGAATCGTCTGCGCATGAGTTGTTTTATGATTACCGAGGCCGCTGACCACGCGCTCTTCGCCTTTGAGGGTCGCAGTAATTTTTTGCAGGCGGGAAACTTCTTCTGCCGGTAAAAAAACGTTGCAGTCAACCGATTCGCCGGGACGCAGCCTATCGCGGCTGATCTGCACTTCGACGGCGCCCACTTTCTGTTGCGCCAATTTATTGCGAAACATGAAAAGAATTTGCCAACCGCCAAATCCCGCTACCAGGAGGCCCAGCCCCAACGGCACCGGGTGCCAGCCGCTCAAAGAAATCATGGCGAGGCCGATGAGAAGACAGGGTAAAGCCAAAATTTTCGCCATCGTCGTCCGCTCTGCCAACTCACCCGCGGTTGCCGGCGTTTTGACCTCCGGGATTTCGATGCCGAGCAAAATCTCTTCGCTGGTTTCGCCGCCCACGAGCACAAACTTTTCTTCATGCTTGACGTCAACCGTGAGGGGAATATCAATTTGCGCCCGGAGTTGCCAAACCACTTTCAAATAATGTCCATCATAACTGGCCGGCCCGGAAAGCCCGACAAAACGAAACGGAAATTCCCGGGTTTCGCCGGAGTGAAATTTCGTATCATCGGCAAAGATCATCCCTTCTTCGCCGCCGCCGGCATGATTGCCGCGCCCCTCGGTTTTCCATTCGCGAATCAGCGTGAGTTTGCGGCAAAAGAATTCGTCATGCGCGGAAATTTTGAGCACGCCCGCCATCGGCTCGCCGAATTTATAAATCCGGTCCGGCCGATCCAGCGAAATTTGCAAATCACATCGCGACATCGCAACTCCCTATTTTATTAAAAAATTTAATCGACACGAGACTCCGATTTTTCATTCCATCGTCAAAATGCCGCCCACGGCAAAATCGGGGCTCTGTTTTTATAGATGCCGAATTAAGGAGAAAGATGGTCAAAATTTGGCTCGGATGCAAGACAAAAAATTCGGCGCCGCCTCCCACTTTCTTTAAGAAAATTTAATACGCGCCGGTTCAAAAAGCCGTGTTGTTCCACCATCGAACAGGCTCCAGACATGCATACGGATTTGAAACCGTCACCGGTCATATACGAAAAGCTGATTGGATAAATTCAATTTTTGCAAACGTGCGCAGCCTCGTGCGCTGGCGCGATATTTGTTATATTTGAGCCGTTAAAGAAATTTTTAGGACTCATCCTTCAGGGCAGGGCTAAATCCGCCACCGGTTAAATTTCAGTATTTGAAGAGCAGCGTAACCGTGGCGGGATGTTCAAAATCAAGGTGTAACAAAACGGAAATTTTATGCATGGATTGCTAAAATTTTATTTGGGCTGCGTGATGTTAAGCTTGGGGTTAACCGCCTCGTTGCTGGCGCAAAGCGATTCCGCGAATACAGTGCAGAATTCTTCGCCGCTGGAACGTCTCGCCATCTTGAGTTTTTCCGAGACTTCGTTGCTGCGCAAGCCGAGTCAAAATTTAGCGCAGGCCTTGGCCAAGGTTTGCGGCCGTGATCCGCGTTATATCGTGACTTCTGAAAACACTCTGACGGTTTATCTGAAAAAACGCCGGGGGTTTTCAATTTTTATTCCGGATAGTGCGCAGGCGCTGTGCAAAAATTTAGCGTTGCAATACCTGCTCGCCGTTAGTGTCGAGCCAAAGATGGAAGCTTCAGCGCCAAATCTTTGGGTTATCACTTTGCGTTGGCTCGAAGGCAGCACCGGTCAAATCACCAAAATTCACGCTGGCGAGTATCAGGGCGATTCGAATACCGCGGAATCTTTTCCGTTAAATGAAATGCTCAATGCCTTGCTGGATGCGCCTGATATTATTGTGCCCGCGGAACCTACATTGGCAGAAATGCCGTTGGTCGTGCCAATACCGGAGATCACGGCGTCATTCAGCGATAGCACCTCGCCCAATACGCCGCCAGCAACCATAAAACGCCGGCGCAGTTGGTTTTGGTACTTCACCGGCGCAGCGTTGGTGAGCGGCGGTTCCGCGGCAATTCTATTGAAGAATCCGGCCAAGGCTGGACCGGCGGGAAAAGCTTTATTACCAGAACCGCCCGATCCGCCGAAATAATAAAAGAGGCCGCTAAAACGCAAACACAATTTGGGGTCTTGGAGGGCTGGGCGCAGGAGCGGAAATAAAACCAGTTCGGGAAAATAAAACTCCAACCAGGCAGGGGAGTTTAAAAAATGACCTTTGTGACGAGCATAAAAAATTTTTTACGCGATTTTTCGGCAATCATCCCCTCACTGAAAACACCGTGGTTGCGAGGCCGGGCGCGCCAGCATTCCGGCATCATGCTAACCATCGCGACGGTCTCGTTGATTATTCATCCTCGCGACCTCCACAGCCAAACTTCAACGAATGTGCCGTTGATTCTTGCCAGCGGCGAGCAATCGGCTCCGGCCCTGGTGAGTGATGGACGCGATGGCGCGTTCGTAATTTGGCATGATAAACGCGACAATCGCACGGCAATTTATGCGCAACGGCTCAATGCGCTCGGCCAACCCCAGTGGAAGCAAGACGGTATTCTCCTCGCAGCTTCAACCAAAGATCAATTGGCATTGACGGCCAGCCCCGACGGCAAAAACGGCGTTTGGATTTTCTGGCAGGATTTACGCAATGATACCGGCGACATTTACGGCCAGCACCTTGACCCGAACGGCAATTTGCTCTCAAGCGCGGCCGGTGTAGAAGTGAATCGCGCGGCCGGTAAGCAATCCGAGCCGCGAGCGGTGAGCGATGGCGAGGGGGGCGCGTTTATCGTCTGGCGTGACTACAAATTAGGCCATGAAGATATTGCCGTGCAACGCATCGACGGCAATGGAGAAATTCTCCTGGAGCCGGCTGGCAGAACCGTGGTGCAAGGCCTCGGCAATCAAACGCTGGGTGATGTCGTACCCACCCATGATGGCGGTTTCATTGCGGTTTGGACCGACAACAGTCTCCTGCTCGGATCGCCGCGCGTCGCGGTGCAGCGTTTTAATGCGAAAGCGAATCCGCTATGGAAAGACAATAGTTTTGTAACCACGACCCGCAGTGCGCAAAACTCGCCGGTGGCCTATTTTGCCGCAACGAACAACACCGACGGCAACGTGTTTGTCATTTGGAGCGATGATCGCAATCGCAACGACGATCTTTTTGCGCAAAAAATTGATGCCACTGGCGTTCTCCAGTGGGGCGTATCCGGCGTGACGGTTTGCAAAGCTTCCAATAGTCAAACCAACCCGCAAATCATCGGCGACGGTGGCGACGGCATTCTTGCTGTATGGGAAGATCAGCGCTCCGGCAAAATGGATATTTATGCGCAGGCCATTAATGCCGCCGGACAAGTACGCTGGCAAAACGACGGCGCCGTTATCGTGGCGACGACTCAAGAGCAAACGCAACCGCAAATTATTCCTGATGGCGACGGCGGTTTGATCTGCGTCTGGAACGATGAGCGCAATTCCGGCACCAACATCGCTGCACAGCGTCTGGATAAAAACGGCAAAGCGTTGTGGGAGGCCAATGGCATCTTCCTCACCCCTGAAGGCGGCACCAAGGCACATCCCGCCATTCTCACGTCGCCTAATAATCCCCGCGAAAATTTTGTGGTGTGGGAAGACAGCCGGCGCGGCAATGAAGATATTTTTGCGCAATTACTCAACAGTGACGGCACGCTGGCCAATGTCCCGCCGCTGATCACTTCCGCGCCGCCCACTGAAGCCCAAGCGGGAGCGCTTTACAATTATCAAGTCAAGGCGCAGGATTATGATTCGTCTGATCCGTTACGTCTCGACTTGGTGGCTCCAGTGGGCAGGTGGCTGCAAGTTGATAGCGGCAAGCTGCAATTATTCGGCACGCCGGGGTTGAGCGACGCCGGCGAAATCGCCGTAACGATCGCGGTGAAAGATAAGCCTGGCGCACAGGTGCTGCAGAGTTTTACTCTCAAGGTTGTCGTTTCCAATCGGCCGCCGCAAATCACTTCAAAACCGGACACGATTGCAACGGAGGATCTACCTTACAATTATCAAATTATCGCGAGTGATCCGGATCCCGGCGAGACGCTGGCCTATGCACTTGAAACCGATGCCGCCTGGTTGCGGCTCAATACGGGCAATAAAATTTCAGGAACCCCAACGAACGAGCAGGTCGGAAATTACGCCGTGCTCATTCGGGTGACGGATAAACTTGGTTTCGTGGCCACGCAAAAATATTCTTTGTTGGTAAAAAATGTCAACGATCCGCCACTCTTCATCAGCAAGCCCGATACCGTTGCAACCGAAGAGCAACTTTATACTTATCAATTCACGGCGGTCGATCCTGACCCGAATGACGCCATCACATATTCGTTGCAAGGCGACGCGCCGTGGCTGAAGCTCACCGCTGATACTAAATTGACCGGCACCCCAACGAATGAGCAGGTCGGCACTTATTCCGTAACTTTGCGCGCGACCGATAAACAAAATGTTTTGACCACCCAAAAATTCTTTCTGCGCGTAAAAAATGTGAACGACCCGCCGTTTTTTACCAGCCAACCGGATACGGTGGCGGCGGTCGATTCGTTGTATTTTTATCGTCCAACCGTGGCCGATGTTGATCGCGGCGAGATTTTGCAAATTATCAAACGCGCCGCGCCGGAATGGTTGAATTGGAATACCAATACCTACACCTTGCAGGGCAGGCCTCCGGCCTCACAACTGGGCAACGTGCATTCCATCAACTTGCAAGTTCGCGATGCCGCCGGCGTTGCGGTTGATCAAAACTTTCGGTTGCGCGTGATCAGCCTCGCGCCCGCCGATGTGACGGCGCCCGCCGCGCCACAGGCATTGCAAGTCGAGCCGGCCGCGTGGAATGCAAATAAAAAATTTACGCTGCGCTGGCAAAACCCATTTGATCCGAGTCGGGTGACCGGTGCATATTACAAAATCGGGGCGACGCCGGCACACAATCAGGATGGGGTTTTCGTCGCCAGCCCTGACGGCGTGCCCCTTGAGCAGCTTGAGTTGCTCGCGTCCCGCGAAGGCAAAACGCCGGTTTATCTGTGGCTCACGGACAGCCGCGGTAACGTTGATTTTCGCACGGCAGTCAATGTTTTATATCGTTACGACGCCACACCGCCAACTTCGCCCCAGAATCTTTCACCCCATTTGCAGTGGAATCGCGGCGATAGTTTGCAGATAAAATGGAC
>CAYUVM010000093.1:0-11116 GCA_964447935.1 uncultured Cytophagia bacterium
CGAGAAACTGGCGATGATGTTCAATTGCCGCACAAAATGAAATGATGCCGCAAGTAGTTGGTCAATGGCAGATAAATCAAGCTGCAAATAAGTATCGCGGGAAAGATTTTGCAATTCGAGAGAAACCAGTGCATCGCGAATTTCTGAGTGGGCGCGTTCTTCCAACTCGCGCATAATTTCAACCGGCGATTTCCCCGCGCAATCCAGCATTGGCAAACGCCGCATCGGGCGCGAGGGAATCGTGACGTATTCCCACGTGCGGTTGGCCAAATCGCCGCGAATGTAGCCGGAAGCGTAACCGGCTTCATTAAAACTCGTGCGCTCGGTGGAGCCGGAATAAAAGGTGTGGTCGTTCATCGCGAGATGGCGGTGGTAATGGCCGAGCGCAATATAATCAAATTTGATGCCGAGCCGCGCTTCCGGGTCTTCGAGAAATTGCTCATTAAATTCTCCCATGCGCGTGTCCAAACCGTCGCTGCTTGCCGCGCGCCAGCCGCCGTGTGTCACCAGAAGGTTCCAGTCGGCATTCGCATCCACCTGCATTTCCGCGTACGCTTTTTCAAGCTCGGTGCTCAGCGAACAATGCGGCAGCCCATGAATGGCGCAAGATTTTCCGGAACCCGGATGCCGGAGAATAAATTTTTCGTAACGCCCCTGATAGCAAGCTTGTACGTTGGGTAAAACCGTGATCGCTTCAAAGATGTTTCCCAACGCGCGAATGCGCGGCATCGAGTGATTGCCCGCAACAACAAAAAATGGAATATCGGCTTCCGCCAGTCGCGACAAACCCGCCAACGCCACGGCGATGGCGCGATTATTCGGGCGGGGCGATTGAAACAAATCACCGGCATGCACAACAAAATCCGGTTTCTCCGCGACAATCGCATTAATTACGCGCCACCAGGCGTCGTAAAAATCCTGCTCCCGTCGATTTACGCCACTGCCGGAATCAATTTTAGAATAATCCGCATAGCCGAGATGAGTGTCAGCGAAATGAATGAAACGCATAAGAGGTAAAAAATAAACGGAAAAACAGACAAAGTAAATTTATGCAATAATCTTTTTATCTGTTTGTCATTTTATCTGTTTTGAAAAGTTACCGGTTCCCTGCATTACCGCCCGGTCGCGACGATGGTTTAGTAATCGTCTGCGCAAATTCAATTTCCCCATTTTTATTGATAAACTGCGCATGAAATTCTTCCGCGGCAACGCGGAACCACGCAAAGCCCAGATCGGTGGCCGCAAAGATCGTGTTGTTTTCCCAAACGGTATCCCGCGATTTCGCCGCGGTGCCGGAAACAATGTAGTTCACGCCGGCAACCGGCTGCAGAAGCTGGCGATCGTGATCATGACCGCACAGGTAAAAATCGACCTGATGTTTTTCAAGCAGCGGGCGAATATATTTTTGCATCGCCGGAGTATCGCCGTGTTCGCCGTTGGAAAAAACCGGATGATGCCCGAACACGACTTTCCAGGTGGCCGTTGATTTCGCCAATTCCGTTTCCAACCAATCAATTTGTGCGCTACCCATAATCTCAATTTTATTCAAAGCCTCGGTGTCGAGCGCAAAAAACTGGATCGTCGCGCTCGCGTCCACGCCGCGGGTGAAAGTATAATACCGGGCCGGCATTTGCCATTTCGTTTGGCGCTGTTGGGCATACTTGACTTGCGCATTCGGATCGGCGTTCTTTTTATAATCATGGTTGCCTAACGACGCGAAAAACGGCACATTGAGGCCGGGTAAATTGTAAATCGCCTCAAACTTTTTTTCCCATTGGGGGTCGTTCACCGAAGTGACCCCGCTGCTGTAGAAATTATCTCCCAGTAATAACACGAAGTGTAACGAATCACGACTGGCTTTGGCGTTCATCAAACCCGCAATGTGTCGCTGCGCCGGGCTGCCCGTGCCCCAGTCGCCTATCGCGATGAAATACGCATACTTTTTGCCGGCAACAACCGGTGGTACTATAAACGGCGGGGTTGGCCGCGCGCCTTTTACCAGGGTGCCGTCTGCGTCGTCATCATCCGATTTTTTCTTCTTCTTTTTTTTCTTTTTATCGTCGTCCGACTTTGCCTTGGACTTTTTTCGCGCTATCGCCGCCGTATCAGCACTGGCGATAGCAGACGCATTCGCAGCAGGTAAATCACTGATTAAACAAAATAGCGAGATCAAAATACAACCGGCGACAACAATACGTTGGCGCCAGTCCAAACGTTTCATCATGGTTGCAGTTCTCCGTTGCTTGATTCGAATGGATGAATGAACATGTTTCTGCGAGTAGCTTTAATGTATAAAAACTTTGTCAGGAATGCAATTTCTAAAATACTCATTGCATTTTCATATATCTTCATTTATATTGCCTACACCACAGGTGTTTCGCCGGCGATAAAATTTAGCCGGCGGGAAGAATAGGGAATGTCGTGTAAATCGACAACTGCCCCGCAACTGTAAGCAGCATTGATTTTTTTGCGTGCTATCAGGTCACTCTCGTCGCGAGGGGAAGGCTTGATAGTTGACACCGCTGCAAGTCAGGAGACCTGCCTGTGCATTGCGTCCACATTTCCGGCGATGCCAAAGCCGGAAATCGGCCTTCGAGGGCAAGGCACGGTGGCTGTAAAGTTGATCGTTTTTCTACAGCCCCACTTCCTCGAAGTGGGGCTTTTTTCGCCCCGCTTCGTCATACGTTCCCGCCTTGCCTCGGTGTCCCCATTTCATTTTTTAATTTTCACGGAGGCGAGATGTTCAACAAGAAGTTCGCGCTCACATTGCAGATTTTGCTTTTGGCCAATTGGGTCACGGCGCAAAACGGCAAGCTGATTAGCGGCCAGGTGACGGATGCGCAAACCGGCAAGCCGTTAGTCGGCGCCAATGTTTTTCTCATGCCGCAGGGCGGCGGCGTGAGCAGCGACGCCAACGGGCGTTTTCGCTTTTCGGCATTAACTGAGGCGGATTCACTGCGCATCAGCTTTATGGGTTATCGCACCGCAACGCTTGCGCTCACGCCAATTCCCGCCGAGCTAAAAATCAAGCTCGACGCCATCACGCTGCTTTTCTCGGAAACGTTAATCACGGCAACGCGACAAGCGGCTGTACGCGCGGAATTGCCCTCGGCTACAGAGTTGGTGGAAATCAACTCACCACAAATTGTGGCCAGGCAGAATATCGGCGAAGCCCTGTCACAGGTGCAATCGATTTTTGTCAAAGAATACGGCAGCATCAACGGCCTCAAAACGATCAACCTGCGTGGCGCCGGTGATGGGCAAACTCTCGTGCTCACCGACGGCGTACGCTTGAACAACCCGCAAACCGGCGGCCTCGATGCAAGTTTGCTGTCGCTTGTCGGTATCGACAAAATCGAGATTGTGCGCGGCAATGCCTCGGCGCAATATGGGAGTGATGCCATCGGCGGCGTCATTCATTTGCGTACCCTGCCACCGCCCGCCGGATTCTCCAGCTCGCTGCAAACAAGCGGCGGCAGTTTCGGTACGTTCAACAGTCGCGCGCAGTTCGGTTATGGGCGCGCCCATTGGCGTGGGGCCGTAACGCTGGATCGCCTCGTGAGCGACGGTGATTTTCTCATTGATGACGCCAGAAAAATGAAACGCGAAAATAACGGCTCCCAGCGCCGCGAAATCTTTGCGCGCCTGGCAGGGAATTTTCGCGATGATCTCAGCTTGCAACTTTTGCATCGCCGCAATAAGCTCGAACAAGGCGTGCCGGGATCGTTGCAATTTCTCAGTGACGATGCGCGGCAGAAAGATTTGAATCATCTCACCAGCGCCGCGGTGGAATGGAATAAAAATTCCCGGTTGCAGCTCGCGGCGCAATTTTCCGCCGAGCGCCGCGACCAGCGTTATGACGATCCCGATCCGTTTTTTGCCATCGCCAGCCATCATAAAGTGGCCTCTGATCTCGGCGCGTTGCAAAACCGCGCGCGCCTGCATGCGACTCTCGATGTGCTCGCCGGCGGCGAAATCGGGCATTACCGTCTCACCAGCACCGATCTCGGCAAGCCGGAACGCACGCAGCGCAGCGCCTTCGCGCAGATAGAGTGGAAACCGCTGGCACAAAAACAAAATCGCTGGCAATTCAAACTTATTCCGTCGTTACGCTACGACGATTATTCGGATGCCGGCCAGCGTACCAGCCCGAAGCTCGCATTCGCGCTCAACCGCGGGGCGGCAACCCGGCTCAATTTGCACGGCAGTGTTGGTAAATCTTTTCGTGTGCCGAGCATGAATGATTTGTTCTGGCCCGCCGGGCCTTTTCTGGCGGGCAATCCGAATTTATTGCCGGAACGCGGCCGCGAAATCGAGGGCGGCGTGCTGTACGAATTTTCACGCGCCGGCAACTGGCAACTTGAACTGGCCGGTTTCAATTCTAACATTAACGATTTGATCGTCTGGACCAGTGATGCCAATTTCTTTTATTCGCCCGTCAATTTGGAGAATGCCAAACTGCGCGGCGTCGAGTTGAGTGCGGCGTGGCGCAGCAACGGCGATCGTTGCAATGGGCGCGTGAATTACACGCGGCTCGCGGCAACCAATGCCGGTGCCGATCCGCAAACGAACGGCAAGGATTTAGTTTACCGGCCGCGCGATAAATTCGATGTGCAGATTAATTTGGATTTTCGCCATTTAACATTCGGTGGAAATTTTCAATTCGTTGGCAAGCGTTTCACGAAAGTGGATAACAGCCAATCACTGCCAGCGTATCGGGTGGCAAACTTTTCTCTCAGCCGTCAAATTCGTTTTAACGCATTGAGTACGCTGCTTCATCTGGAAATGCGGAACGCGTTTGACCAACATTTTAGCGTAGTCGAGGGCTATCCGCTGCCGGGCCGCGAGTGGCGCGCCACGGTGCGGCTGGGAATTTGAAACGCCGGCGGTAAATTGCTTGTTGCCGGTTCCTAACAATTTGTAACTGGCAACAAGCATTTTAAATGCCGCATTGACTCTTTGAATTTAGTTTGTTATATTTGTGTCAACCATTTTTAATGGAGCCCAACTATGGAAACGCTGATAACGCTTGATGATATTATTGAAGATTTGATCGCTGTTGAGCCGTTACTACTGAATTATGAAAAAAAATACAAAGTTCGCACTCAGCATTTTTACAAACTGTATAAAGAAGGAAAGCTCGAAGAGCGCTGGGACTTTATAGATTGGGCCGGTCTTTATGAAATCAAGCTCGACCGCGAAGAAACCTATGAACAACTTGCGAACGAGGCGGTGCAACAACTGCCCCTTAGAGATGAGCCGGTTTTACAAGCGGCCTAGATCGTTATGGAAAACCCATTGGTGAGTCCGGAGCGGTATGAGGCTTTTGTTTATTCCATCCAACACCGTTATCCTCAAATCAAAACTTCAACCCTGGTTTTAATGCGCCATGGAAAAATGTTTGGCGCTTTAACGGGCCAGCTTTTCTTCGAAAATGAAGTCCGCCTGTTTGTTAAAGAACGGCTCGATTTTAAAAAAGCCATTATCAAAGGCTATGGTTATGAGATTTGGCAATGGACGCAAAAACTTTACTGGTACGATTCACAAGAACATCCCAACGATCCCACGCTCGCCAGCACCCATCCTCACCACAAACATATTCATCCTGACATCAAACATCATCGTATTCCCGCTCCAGAATTACAATTCGATAAACCCAATTTGCCGTTTCTGATTCATGAGATCATTGGCAGTTTATTGCCCCAACCCATGACAAAATAATTTCGGTTAACTTATCGCTACCTCATTCCGGAGAAAACATGGCTCGCCAATTTCATTCTCGCTATTTAATTTCGATCATTGCCTCAAGTTTATTTCTTACCGTTCCATTGGTTTTGTTCGCTCAAACCGATTATATGGTTCTGCACCGCAATGCGATGGTCGCGGACGGCCACAACGACACCGTCGGACGCATGCTGGATGAAAAGCTCGATATTTCGCAACGTTTGCCCGACGGCAATATCGACCTACCGCGCTTAAAAGAGGGCGGTTTGGATTTGCCTTTTTTCGGCGCCTGGGTTGATCCGAAATATATGACCTCGGGCACGGGCAAAGAGAAAGATCAGTCCGCAGAGCGTGTGCATGCCATGATTGACGCGGTCGAAAAGTTGGTGGCGGCGAACCCGAGTGCAGTTGGTTTTGCGAAAAGTTCAATTGAGGCCGAGCGATTAATTGCCGACGGCAAAATTTCAATGGCGATGGGCATCGAAGGCGGCCATGCCATTGAAAACAGCCTTCCCGAGTTAGAGCGTTTTGCGCAACGCGGCATTCGTTACATGACGCTGACATGGAACAACTCGCTCGATTGGGCCACTTCCGGCAAAGACGAAACAGAAAAAACTGATCTTAAGTTTCGTGGTTTGACAAAATTTGGCAAGCACGTCGTTAGAAGAATGAATGCTCTCGGCGTGATGGTGGATATTTCGCATGTAGGCGTGCAAACGTTCTGGGACGTAATTCACACGACGCGCAAGCCGGTGATTGCAAGCCATTCCTGTGCGTACACGTTGTGCGCGCATTTTCGCAATCTGCGCGACGATCAAATCAAAGCCGTGGCGAAAAATGGCGGCGTGATTTTAGTTAATTTTTATGCGGGTTTTCTCGATAGCACGTATGATCGGAGAAGGGCCAAATCCGAGCCGTTGCTCGACAAGCTTCGCAAGCAAGCCACCGATCCCGACGGCACATTTAATCAGGTGAAATTCGGCCAACTGGTACAAGAGCAAGGTGGCGAGGAAATTAGATCACTCCGCCCGCCGCTTTCCTTATTGATCGATCACATCGAGTATATTGCCAAACTTGTCGGGCCGGAGTATGTGGGTTTGGGTTCCGATTTCGATGGCGTCTCCGCGCTACCGCAGGAAATGGATGACGTTAGTAAATTGCCGCTTATTACCCAATCTCTGCAAGAACGCGGCTGGAGTGATGACGCCATCAAAAAAATCCTCGGCGGCAATTTTATGCGCGTGTGGAAGGCAAATGAGAAGAAGTAACATGCTATCGTTCTGAGCCAAACCGAAAAGCCCATGCCATCGGCCCCGCCGGGCGAATGCTTAAAACTTGTACGCTGCCTGGTTTGAAAACGCTCTCCATCAGTTCCGTGTAATCCGCAACAAATTTATTCGGCAAAAATACCTGAATCGTCCCCGCGAAGCCGCCGCCATGAACCCGGCAGGCGCCTTCGCCGCGGGCAGTGAGAAAATTTTCCGTCAACGCCAGCGCTAACGTAATGCCCTGTTCCGCAACATTTTTTGCCGTAAAACAATTTTGCAGCCAGCACAGCGAGGAGTGACCGGAGGCATTGACCGCGCGAAGAAATGCAAAAAAGTCTCCAGCGCGGAGCGCCGCAATCTCGCGATCAACGCGTTCGTTTTCATCAAGAAAATGCAGCGCCCGCAACACGGCGCGATCACCAACCTGCGACCGGAGTTGCTGGATATTTTTGAGAATCTCGCTTCGTTCTATTTCCCGGCAAAAATTTTTCCCTAGTTGCACGGCTACAGCTTGCATTTCGCGCGGTATCGCCGCATAATCTTCTGTAAGATCGGCGTGATGGCCACCGGTGTCAACAACGAGCAGGCAGTAATTCGCCTTAGCAAAATCAAAATCGATTTTTTCGAGGCGCGGCTGTTGCGGGTTTGCAAAATCAATAGTAACGATGCCGCCGGTCGCGCAAGCAATTTGATCCATTAGGCCACAGGGTTTGCCGAAATAGACATTCTCCGCGTATTGGCCGATTTGCGCGAGCCCTAAAGCCTCAACGGTGTTTTCATTATAAAAAGTGTTGAGTATGGTTCCAATCAAAACTTCGAACGCCGCGGAAGAACTAAGCCCCGAGCCGACCATCACCTCGCTGGCGATACACGCCTTGAAACCGCCCACTTGATAACCCAACTGCTGAAAGCGCGCCGCGATGCCGCGAATCAGCGCCGGCGTGGTCCAACGTTCGAGGCCGCGAGGTTCAAGGTCGTTTAGATCAATAACAAAAGGCTCATCATATCCTTGCGAGTAAACCGTAATGCACTGATCCGCAATGGGCGCCGCCGCTGCGATGGAGTCGAGATTGATGCTTGCGGCCAGCACTTTGCCGCGATGGTGATCGGTATGATTGCCGCCAATTTCAGTGCGCCCCGGCGCGCTGAAGAGATCAATGGGCAATGATTGAAAACGCTGCTGAAATTCCTGAATTAAAATTTGATAACGGCGCGTCTGTTTGGCAAGCGCAGCGGGGGCGGTTCCGTAAAGCGCGGTTAACTGTTGTCGCCATTGCGAGATTTCTAACATGTGGAACAATCGTTTTAAAAAATGGGCCGGCGCGACAAATTCAAGCCGGTTACGTTCAGGTTTTAAAAATTCAGCCTGCCAAAGAAATCGCCAAAATCCCAACAAAAATCAAAACGGCGCCGAGGCTGCGAATTCTCCCGAATGATTCCCCGAGCCAGCGCCAACCCGCGAACGCCGCGAGCACGATGCTGATTTCACGAATAGCGCCGACATAACTGATTGGCGCGAGTGCATACGCTTGCAAAACCAAAACATAAGCGAGCGGCATCAACAGGGCAATCGAAATAATCGGTAAAAAATTTTTGCGCCAACTAATTACCGCGGCGCGATACCCATAACGGCTTAACACAAACGGCGTCATTAACAAACCAGCGCAGCCCAGAACGATCATCAAATAAGGCAGCGGCGAGACGGTGCGCACAGCGGTGGCATCAATCACGGAGTACACCGAAATCAGCAGCGCAATAAAAAGCGCCAACAGAATACCCCGGAATTGAATCGGCGTTTTGTTGCCTTTACTCACACGATGGCCGGCGCCAATCACCAGCAGCCCCAGCAAAATAAGCCCGATGCCGATCACGCCGGCAAATCGGGGACGCTCACCAACAAAAGCAATCGCCCAAACTGCGATCAACGCTGGCGCGAGGCCGCGCGAAATCGGATAGGTTAAAGAAAAGTCGGCATTCGCATAGGCATGCATCAAAGCGATGTAATAAATGGTTTCGGCACAGGCGCTGCCGAGAATATAAGGCCAGAGGCTACGCGCTATCTCCGCTTTGGGCAAAAGAAACGGCAGCGTCACCGCTGCACCCAAAAGTATTGCCCACCAGCTGACAAGCTGCCGATCTTCAACTTTTTTGATGATGAAATTCCACGCCGCATGAATCAATGCCGCGATGAGGGTGAGCGCCAGCGCTTGCCACGGCATCATTTTGTTCCCAACTCCTGCAAAGCCCATTGTGCTGCAGTCAGAATCACGTTGCGAGGTGACTTCATGAGCGCGGCACGCTGCACAAAAGCAACCGCGGCCCGATCGCCGCATTTTCCCAGCGCCCGTACTGCCTCGGCCTGCGCGAGATAACTATCATCTTTTGTAAAACGGTTTTTAAAAAAGCCGGCCAGCTCCGGGCGCTTTAAATCGCCCAGCGCCTTCAGCGCCGCAACGCGCACGCGCGAATTTTGATCGTGGCATTTGCTTTGGAGAAATGCAATGGAGGCCGCCGCTTGCCGGCTTCCGATTGCTTCGACCGCGGCACGGCGCACGGCCCAGAAAGTATCTTGCGCCGCACATTTTAGTAATGCCGCCGTCACCCGAACATCGGCCACTTGCTTCGTAAGTTGTCCCGCCGCCCACATCCTTCCCATGGCGTCATCATGCTGAAGTTGATAGATCAATTCGTCCGTGGTTTTCGCAAAGGTCAATTCTTTGAGCAGGAAATTACCCGCATCAAAGCGAACCAGCAAAGGTTTTTGTGCGCAATCCAACTCAACATTTTCTTCTTTATTTTGCAACCAGATTTTGTGAGCGTA
Source organism: uncultured Cytophagia bacterium (assembly GCA_964447935.1). Taxonomy (GTDB): domain Bacteria; phylum Zhuqueibacterota; class Zhuqueibacteria; order Zhuqueibacterales; family Zhuqueibacteraceae; genus Zhuqueibacter. The sequence continues at coordinate 9,814 of CAYUVM010000093.1, forward strand.
TTTTTGCGATAAAGTTGCAATCCCAATTTCGACCGGTGTTTTAAAAATCGGGATCCCTTCCGAAGTTTCCTGAGTTTGGGTTATTTTGAGTTGCAGCTTTTTAGTATTTTCATTCCACAAATAACTCACGTCGAAAACCGGATGGCCGGCTTTGAAAATCCATTGCTCGAAAAACCAGTCCAGGTTTTGTCCGGTTGCTTCTTTGATCGCCGTCATGAGTTGATACGTATCGACCGCCTGAAACGCGTGTTGGTGGAGAAACTGGGACAGCGCGCGCTGAAAAGGCTGGTCGCCCATGATCCAGCGCAGCATGTGCAGAACGACGGCGCCTTTCGGATACGTATGACTGTCGAAATTATCATTCGGAAAGACATAGCGATCAAACATGATGGGTCGCTTGTAGCGATTGGCGGCTTCGCGCAAATAAGCGTTTTTCTTTTCATGCAAATTCAACGCGCCTTCGTCCTCGCCGAGATCGTGTTTGGAAAAAAGAAATTCGCCGTAAGTTGCAAAACTTTCGTTAATCCACGTGTGGCTCCACGTGCGCATCGTCACGAGGTTACCCCACCATTGATGCGCGGCTTCATGCGCCACCAGCCAATGGCTCGGAAAATCTTTTTCGGCCTTTTCATCGTGAATCGTGCTTTGCCCCACCACCGTTGCCGTTGTGCTCTCCGCGCCGCCACCGATGCCCGGAATCGTAATTTGATCGTATTTCACCCACGGATAAGCAAAACCGTATTCTTTATTAAAGAAGGCAATAATCTCCGGCGTTTTACGAAACGAGCGCATGGCATCTTTCGCCGCTTGCGGATAAACCCAGTAGCTGATCGGCAGCGCGTCAAGCGAATCGCGCACGACGACATACGGCCCTGCCGCCAACACAAACAGATAAGTCGAATGCGGTTGCGCCATCAACCAGTGAAAAGTTTTTGTCTGACTTTTTATGTCCTCAGTTTCACTGACAAGCCGCCCGTTTGAAATCACCTGGTAATCGCGGCGCACAGTCGCAATCAACTCTTGCGTGGCTTTGTCGTTCGGCTGATCGTTGCACGGAAACCAATGCCGTGCGCCTTCGGGAAATGAGAGTGTGTTGATCAGGCGCGGATTGTCCGGCGTCGCCTCTTTGAAATCCAATCCGAGATCGTAGTCCGGCGACATGCCGTATTTTTTCGGATCGGGTTGTGGATTAACCGAATAATAGGAAACAGTGAAAGCAAGCGTGTCACCGTAATGATACGTTTGCCCAAGCTGCACGATGACGCTGCTGTCGGTTTGAGTGAATTTCAGCGGCTGGGCATTG
>CAYUVM010000094.1:0-10992 GCA_964447935.1 uncultured Cytophagia bacterium
GCAATGTGGCTACCGTTGGCGGACCACGAAGGATTATACTCGTGATAGGCGCTCAATTCCGCGGTGAGACGAATCGAACGCGGGACGCTTGTGGAAATTTCATCGACATTGATCACATTGATGCCCTGATTGAGCAAATCGCCGTCGCGCATGAGCGATTGATAGGCGAGGGCTTTGCCGTCCGGCGACCAGACCGGATAAAGGTCATCGTCGGGATTATTAGTGATTTTAAGCGGACGAAAAAAACGCGGGTCGTTGCGGCGCAGCAGTTCGCTCAGGTTCGAGGCGAGGAATAAATCGCTGCCGCTTTTATCGCCGGAAACAAACACGATACTGTTGCCGTCGGGAGACCATTTCGGATATTGATCCAGGCCGTCATGTACTAGGCGCAGCGTCGGTCCCTCCGCCAGCCGGCCATAGCGATCTACGTACGAAAGGTACAGATCGAAGCTTTTCGCGCCGCCGTTGCTCACGAAGACAAACCATTGCTGTTGTTTATCATCCAAAATCGGACGCCAGTCGAGTTGCCCTTCAAAACGGCTAAAATTATCGAGCCGGCGCGGATCGAACAGATTTTGAAAAGGAATGTCCTTGTCGCTGCCGATTTCGCCCTGTACGCGAATCGGCTGAATATCACGGCTCCGAACGTTATACAAAAAAATCTCCTGGAGGTCTTCGACCTGCCTTTCGTAAATAACGAGGTCCGGATTGGACGGCGAAAAAAGCGGGCTGTAAATTTGCCCGGCCAAATACTCCTTCTCCGCGGACACAGATTTCGTCTCTTGTGAAGCCGCCGGCGTGGCCCCCAACAAAAAAAACATGGTGACCCATCCTAAACCTGCAACCAACCAAAGATTCTTTTTCATAATTTTTCTCTCGAACAGTGACAGAAAAATGGAGGTGTTAAAAAGTAAATTTGCGCAAAAAAAGCAACACCCCGGGCGCACGGAAATGAACTTCCGTTCTATTGCAATGACGGCAGCTCTTGCTCAAGGGTGTTGATCATTTCCTCCGCTTCCTGGCGTTGTTGCTGGAAGGCCGGCAGGCTCCGGGCGCGAGCCACAAAATCTTCCAGCTCCGATAATGCCAACAGGCCACTCTCCTGTTTACGCAGCCGCTCGGTCTCATCTTGATAAATACGATACTGACACAGGCCTTTGAGAAACATGACCTCCGGCTCGACTTTGTTTAGTTTGTCAACGGGAATCAGATGCCGCAATTGCGCGACTTTATCGCAGGCGCGCCGGCACTCCGCAAAGGCGTTGGTTCTGTAGTAAACCAGCGCGAGGTTATAGTTGGCCGTCCACTCCCGCGGATCGACGTTCACGATGTTTTGAAAAGCCTGCACCGCCTGCAAGTATTCTCCGAGCTGCTCCCAATACAAATAGCCCACCTGGTGTTGCGCGTTAACATAATCTTTAACTTGTGAGTCCGTGCCTGCCGCGCCGGGGTTGGGAATGCGTTCGAAGCACGTGATCGCGTCCTCGTATTTTCCGGCGTCAACGAGTTGCCGGCATTGCGCCAATGCCGGTGTGGGGCTGTATCGTTCCGGCGGCGGTATTGGAGTAGGAATCGGCGCCGGGTCCGGATCTATTCGTGTCGGTGGTCTCTTGGCCGGCGGCTCGATGTCCAATTGGCCTCGCGTCACGTAGCTAAATTGCCCGCTGGCAATCGTCACCGGTTCTGCCGCGCCGGTTTTGCCGTCTTTGCTCATTTGGATATTAACGGTGCTGCCCACGCTTACTTTTGGTTCCTTTGCTTGCCAAACAAAGCTGCCATTTTTATTGGTGAAACCGATTGCAGCGCCGTTCTCGTCTGTAAGTTTCACGCCGGCCAATGCCTGACCTTGTGTGCCAACCGCTTGGATACGAATGGTATATGCCGGCGTTTTAGGAACAACCGGACGAGGAGGCACTGGGTCAACTTTTTCAATATCCGGCGGAAAATTGGCGGCCAATTTTCCGGACGTGATATACTCAAACTTGCCTTTTTCCAGCGCCACCGGCTCGGCGAATCCTTTGGCGCCGTCGCGGCTCAGCTCGATGCGAATATTCGCGCCGGCGAGATAGTCCGGCTCCTCGATCGACCAGGCGTGACTCCCTCCCACGGTGGTCACGCCGATTCTCCTGCCCTCCACCGACAACTCGACGTTCTCGAGCGGTTGGTTATTGGCGTCAAAAACATTGACCGTGATCAAATAGGGGCGAAAGAAGCGCAGCTCGATTTGGTCAGGCTGCCCTTTGCCTACAGTAATGGTTTCCAGCGATTTAAAAAAATAAAGCGGCCCGGCGTCGGCGCGCACCGCCACGTCCCTTGTCGCTTGTCCATCTAAAGGAATCTTAAATTCACAACGCTCGCCCGCTCGCCACGATTGGGTTTCATTGTCAACGGTGATGCGCACCTCGCGGCTAATCGGCTCGTAATCTTGATCCGAGCAATTGGTGACGGTGAGTTTGGCGCTATCCTGACAGGCGGTCAACAAAAAAGTATAGCATAAAATCAATAGTCCCCACGCCCGGTTTTGCAATCCGGTATTTTTCAACCAAGACATAGCTCGTTCGTGCTCCTGCGAAAATCAGATGGTCGGTCTAGATGATAGACACGGTTTTAGGAAGTTTTCTCTCAATAATTTTCATCTTTTATTATAACGGCCGCTGCGATAAACTGGGTGTTGTCGTATCTCAGCCCCTGAAAGCGGCTGCGGCTCGACAATGTCCGTTCCAACTTTGATCACAATATATCGCGCTTTCTTTGGCGCTCCATACTCAACCCGCGTTTTAGTAAAGCCTTCACTTTTGTTATGCTCCGCAATAAATTTGTAATAGCCCACATTCAGGCCTTTTTGAATGATAAAAAAACCTTTGGTATCGGTGGTGGCAAATTCAGTTGGCGGGTCGGTTCGCACGCTTGCTCCGACTGCAAAAGTGGAGTCGGGAAGAATAACCCAACCTTTGATAAATAGTTTGTCACTAGGCTGTAACAGTTTGGAATTTTGGCAGCCAAATGAAATCATGGCAATCAATGTAGCGCCAATCAAAAAATTCACTTTTCGATTTCGTATAAAATTCCTTGATGCGTAAAAAATCGGTTTAGCGTTTCTTGCCCCTTTGCTGCGAAGGCAATCGTGTATCCCCGGGCTGCATGGCGTTCATTTGCATGGTCGTCCCCATTTTGATGAAAATGTATTGGGAACCTTTCCTTTTTCCGTATTCTAGGGGTACGCGAGTCCGGCCTTCGTTGCCTTTAATTTCGGCGATGAATTCATATGGCCCGGGCTGCAAACCCTCTGTAATAGTAAACTTGCCGTCGGGATCGGTGTACACGATCTCGCTCGGCGGCTGGGTGCGCACGGCGGCGTGATCAACCCGCGAACTGTCCGGCTTGATCACGTAGCCGACGATGGTGATCTTCTTCGAACCGCCGCAATATTGCGAAGCCACACCGAGAAACAAAAGCGCCGACAACAAGAGAACGCGTCGTGTTCTCATGGAATGTCTCCAATTGTTAGATTGAAAATCATTTGGAATACCCGCCATCAGGGTTCGCCTTAAAAATTAAACGTAAACATGCAAAAAAAAAAAGCAAAAGTCAAGCAAAAAAAATGCCCAGCGTCATATTTTTTCTTGACTTTTTCCGAGGAATCTAATATCTTTTACACGTTGGCAAACCGCTTCGGGATTTGGTTCGTAAATAATGACGTAAATTTCCTTATTCTCCCGCAACCTTGAAAAGACAACGACGGGGTCGTTGACTAATGCTGGCAAAATTAAAAATTAAACACAACGCGAATCCGAAATTTAAATTCGAAAAAGAATTTGATCAAGACACGATTCGGATCGGGCGTGATGCCGATCAAAACGAGGTGCATTTGCCCGGTCGGGCTATTTCTGGCAAGCATGCGGTAATCACGCGCCAGGGCGATCGCTTCGAACTGTCAGATCTCAGCAAGAACGGCACGCTGTTGAACGGTGGCAAGCTTAAAGGCGATAAAGCCTACGATTTGAAAAACGGCGCTCAGATCGCCGTCATTGATTATCTCATCGAATTCGAAATCATTGCAATAGGTAACGGAAACGCTGCCGTGGTTGCTCAATCCACTCTTCCTCTGCAAAACCCCTTTTTCCGCGAAGCCCAAAAATTATCCGAGCTTTTCAACAAAATTTCCGAAAAATATGCGGTCGCCGAGTCGGCGAGCCGCGACGATTCTCTGCGCGACGCTTTGCAGGCAACATTCCGCCAAACGGCTAATAGCCCCGCGTTGACGATCATTCTGGAAGTTTTGCAAAACGGTCAATCGCGCTTACAGTCGAGCAACGGCGCCAAGCGCGAGAAAACCGAAGGTTTAGCAACACAATTTGAAAAGGCTTTCGATTTCGATCAGCTTGGCGAGACACCCACCCAGCCGGAAGAACCTCTGATCAAAAAACCGGTCCGCCCGGATATATCATTCGTTGATTTCGGATCCATGGTGATCGCGCCCGAGCCGGCGCCGGATATAAGCGCGATAACGGGATCTGCGTCGCCGGCCAAAGCCTCCAATCAGGTTGACCGATTAAACCTCACCGTGGATTTGCTGCTGGACGCAGCGATCAAAATGATCGCTGGCCGCCGAGATTTTGGCATCAACTATTTGGACGAAACTAAGAAGGGTAACCGCAAGCGTCAAAAAGACGAGTTGCTCGACATCTATTCCTGCACCTGGGAAGAGCTGAAAGACTATTTGCACGATGAGATGATTTCCGGCAAGGAGGCCGATCTTCGGCTGGCGCAATTGAAACGGGCGCTCAAAGACTTGACGGAGCATCAACGCTCGCTGATGTTGGCATACCGGCGCAGCACCGCAGAGGGAAGCAAAAAGCTGCTGAACGCGCTTTCGCCCACGGCGCTGGAGGCGGAAACGGATAGCGGCATCTTGCCGTTTTTGACGCAGGCGAAATTATGGAAATTTTATCAGAGCAAACACGAAGCCGTCATGGCGGAAATCGACCGAACCTTTACCGATTTTGAGCGCAAATATTTTCTTGAAGCCTTTGTGAAGGGTTATAAAGCGAAGAGTTTCGATTGATTTCGATTTCACCAACCGGTGCGTGACTAATGCTGGCCTAACCAATTCAGGGAAAGAATGAGCAAATCTTGGCGTGTGCAGCGGGTTCTGGTTGGGTGGGTGGCGACGATTATTTTCACAGCGACGTTTGCCGGCTGCGCCAAAAAAATTTTACTCCTCGGCTCGCCCAGCCCGATTCGCCTGGATATGCTGATCCGGGCGTTGCCGCAGCTCAACGAGGGCAATTCCCGGCAGGGTAATCCGGTTATTTTTTGCGTTTATCAATTGCAAAACGACGTCAAATTTCGCGAAGCCACCAGCGAGAACTTTTGGCGCGAGGGGGAAAAAATTCTGGAAAAAGATTTGCTAACGGCCAAAGTCGAAACCACTTTGTATCCCGATCAAACGCAGGTGCTGAACTTGAAAATTTTACCGGAAACGAAATTTCTCGGTTTTGCCGCGAATTTTCACACGCCGGACGCGCAGCGCTGGCGTCTCATCTTGTCCGTGGCAGCCGTTCGCAACAGAAATATCATCATCGAAGCCGGCAAGGACTTTCTCAATATGACAAATCGGTAGAACAGGCAACCTTGCCTGTCCGCTTATCTCACAAACGCAGTCCGCGTTCCAAAGTTTTTCGCTTTGAAGGAGATTATCGTCATGCCGATACAGAAGCGGGTGGTCTGGTACGAAGGAATGCATCTTGATCCCCACCATTTTCAACAGGCGGATCGTTTTTACCAATCCCTGCTCGGTTTTCATTTTGGCGCGCTCAACCGCGACAACTGGGGCTTCTCCGATCTCGCCGTTGACACTGAGGCGCTGCGGAACAGCCAATTCAAGCTGAAAACCTGCCGCGGCATTATGCCCGACGGCCTCGCGTTCGATTGCGCCGAGGACAACGACACGTTGCCGGCGTCGATCATGATCGACAACAAAATCTTTCCGCCGGAGAAGAGAAAACTTGGCGTCTATTTGATCGTTCCGGAAGAAAGCGTCCGCGATAGCAATTTCCAAATGCCCGGCGCGCCAAGCGGCCGCGAAACGCGTTTCAACGGCGACACCATTAAATTTCGCGACGCCACCACCGGCGAGAACCCGATCGATCTGGTCGTCGGCAGCCCGCAAATGCGGCTTTATCCAGGCGACCGGCCGCCGGACGGTTTCAGCGCCATAAAAATTGCGGAGTTGATTCAACCCGGCGCCGTGGCGTTGAACCCGGAATTTATTCCGCCTTGTCTCGCGGTTCAAGCCTCGAGCCAGTTGGCAACGCTGTTGAGCGACCTGTTGGAAAAGCTCACCACCAAACGCAACGCCATGTGGCAACAGCGCCGCAACCCCGCTCAGCCCGGCCCCATGAAGGTCGAAGACGCTTTCATTTGGGGACGCCTCAATGTCGTGAACACATTCATTCCATTGCTTCGCCACTGCCGCGAGGCGGAAAACGGCCATCCGCAAAAAATATATGCGCTCTTACTGGCGTTGGCCGGCCAACTGACAACTTATGCCGTGAATGTTGATCTCCATCCCGCGGAGTTGCCGGCTTACAATCATTTTGAGTTGGGAACTTGCTTCAACGAAGTCCGGCAAAATATCGAGTTGCTCCTGCAAGATGAGATCACCCAGCGCATTTTCCGAATCGATCTGGAGAAACAAGACCGGCCGCAATTCGCGTTTTATCAGAGCAAGCCGGGCCAGCTCACCGACGATCTGCTGCGCGCCGCCCAGTTTTATCTCCTGGTCGGCTCGGATCGTTTCGAGATTCCGGAACGCTTGGAAACGCTTTCCGGCCATTTAAAAATCGCCTCGAAACCGGATATCGTTGATATCGTCAAAATCAAATTGCCGGGCCTCGGCGTCAAATCGGTTCTGCCCTCGCACGTGGGCAAACGGGATGATCAAACCGGATTGCGATGTCTGCAAATCATTAAAAGCGGCGAACTCTGGGAAAAGGTGGCGGCAGACCAAAGTCTCGTGGTCTGGGTCGGCGGCGATTTAAAGGAATTTAAATTCGAATTGTTCGCCGTTAAGGCGTAGCGTAGCTTTCACCAATTAAACTTCCATGCCAGCGCTTGAAAAATTTCTGCCGGAATCGTGTTCAAAGCTAATGACCGCGGTGATTAAGCTGCGCGCCGCCCAGGAGTTGGGCAGTTTAGAGGAACTGCGCGACCGCCTCAAAAAGTCGCTGAAAAGTTGGGAGCAAGATTGCCGCCGCGCCGACGTGCCGCAGAAAGATATTAACCTCGCCAAATTTGCGCTGGTGGCGTTCATCGACGAGACGCTGATCGCCTCGAATTGGAGCGAGAAGGAAACGTGGACCGCCGCGCCGCTGCAGGCCGAATTGTTCAATCGCAGCGACGCCGGAAGAGAATTTTTTGTGCTGGTCGAGCAGTTGCGCAAAAGTCGCCAGGCGCATCCCGGCGTGCTCCAAGTGTTTTATTTGTGTCTCGCGCTCGGCTTCGAAGGCCAGCATCAGGACGAGCCGCGTGAGTTGCAAACACTTCTCGAAGCGTTACAGCTGGAAATCGCCGGGAGCGCGGAAACGCCGGCGATGATTTCGCCGCACGGCCGGCCAGAGCAAGAGCGAGCGCTGGCGCGTCGCCGCGGGCCATCGCCTTGGCTCATCGGCGGTCTTGCGCTACTGCTGTACCTGGTGATTTATATCGTACTTGCCGTTTCGATGAATAACAAAGTTGGCGATAAAACGGCCGTGTTCCGAGATGCGCAAAACGCCACCAACGCGAGACGATAACGATGATCAAAAAGCTGCTCAAAGATTTGCGCTTCTGGGCCGGCCTCGTGCTCATGCTGCTGTTGGTGACGACCTTGCTGGTGGGTGGCCAATTTTCGTTGAGCAAGGCGAATTGGCCATTGCTCGCCGTCGCGGCCATCGCTTTCCTCGTGCTGCTGCTTTTTACGATTGAGAGAATTCGCGTGGCACGCCGCGGCGCTGGCGCGCCGGAAAAATCGATTAAGGAGCAAGGGGACCAAGAGACCCCCAATGCCGCGCCGGGCAAAAAAGAAGAACTCGATGAATTTAAAAAGAAGTTCTTTGACACGCTGCAAAAGGTGAAGCAGACCAAGCGCGGGAAAGCCGCGCTGCAAACCTTTCCTATTTACATGTTGATCGGCCCGCCGCAAGCCGGCAAAACCACCATGCTGGCAAATTCGGGAATGGAATTTCCCTTTGCCTCCGGCCCACGCGACATTTCCACCACGCCCAATTACGAATGGTTCTTCGCCCAATCCGCCATTTTTATTGATACCGCCGGCCGTTATATCGCGGCAGAAAACGACCGCGAATGGGAATGGCTCACATTTCTTGACCTGCTGAAAAAAAATCGCCGCCGCAAACCAATGAGCGGCGTTTTGGTGGGGATGAACCTTGACGCATTGCTTCAGCAAGATAACGAGGCAGAGTTGGAGGCGCTCGCCAAACGCATTCGCCGCCGCCTCGACGAGTTGATTGCTCGCTTGGGCACGCGCTTTCCGGTTTATTTGGTGTTCAACCAATGCGACCGCGTTGAGGGCTTTCGCGAGTTTTTTCAGGAACTCAAGCGGCCGGAGCGCGAGCAAGTTTTTGGCGCCACGTTTTCGCCGGAGCAGCAGCGGCAGAACGAGCCGCGCGGCGTCTTCGCGGAAGAATTCAAGCTTTTGCACCGGCAACTGCTCGAGATGCGCATGAACCGGCTCGCCGCGGCCGACAGCCGGGAAAAACGCCGTCATCTGTACTTGTTTCCACACCAACTTTTGTCGCTGCAGGAAAGGCTCACGTTTTTTGTGGACCGGCTTTTCCGGCACAATTCTTACGAAGACAATCCGATTTTTCGCGGCTTTTATTTTACCAGCGGCGCTCAGGAAGGCTTGCCGATTGATTTCGCGAGCCGGGCGCTCGCACGCGAGTTTGGTTTCACTGCCGGCGCGGCTGAAGATGAAGCCGTCGAAGCGGAGAAACGAAGTTACTTCATCAAAGAGCTTTTAACGAAAGTGATCGCGCGGGATCAGAATCTCGCCGGTTATTCCAAACGCGCGCTCGCCCGCAATGAGCTGATTCGCTGGGGCGCGATCGCCGCGATCGCTTTGGCAACCGTCTGGTTCGTGTGGGGCGTGGCCGCGGATTACCGCCGCAGCCAGGACCAGCTCGATAACTTCGAAAGCGCCATCAATAATATTTTGCCGGTGCGGGACAATGAGCCGATCGCGTATTTTCAACGGTTGGATGAGTTGCGCTATCAGCTTGTTGATTTAGAGCTGCGCGAAAGCAATCCGCCGCTGTGGCACTGGCACATGCATCGCGGCAACCAACTGCTTGACCTGGGCCACGCTATTTACGCCAACAAATTCCGATTGTTCGGCGAAAAGCAACTTTATCGCGTTTTGGAGAGCAAGCTGCAAGTTTTTGCCGGCGATCCGGAGGGCAAAAGCAACCAGGCGTACGACAATCTCCGTGCGTATCTTTTGCTCGGCAGCGCGCGGGATCGGCTCAGCCAGGAGAACAATGCCGGTTTTCTCAAAAGCCATCTGCTGTGGCTGTTGGATGAAAACTATTTCCGGAAGCTGCATCCGCAGCAGGCGCGCGCCGTCCAAAAATTCGTGCGCGATCAGACCCATTATTTTGTGGACGGCTTGGCCAAAGGTTATTGGAATTCGTTCGAAAGCGCCCAAAACCAGCTTCTGGTGCAGAAAGTTTGCGGCTCGATGCAAACGGCGCCGACCGCGCGCAGCCTTTATCAGCGGATCATCTATGACACCCGTCACCTCCAGCCGCTCAATTTGAATGCGTTATTGAACGGCAAGCACGGCGATATTCTCCAAAGTTCCGCGGAAATTCCAGGGGCGTATTTGCAAAAAGGCAAAATCCATTTTGACGCGGAGCTCGAGCGTGCGTTGAACGCCGGCTTGACGCAGGATTGGGTTTGTCCGCAAACCTCGGATAACGGCATCGACCGGGAGGCCATGCGCGCAGCTTTGGAGAACATGTATCTGAGCGATTATGCCGTCGCGTGGTGGCGTTTTCTCGAAAGCGTGCAGTACTCGAACGTGGACAATTCGCTGGAGATGATCGAGCGTTTGGAAATTTTGGCTGAGCCGCGCAACTCGCCGCTCAAGCAGCTTTTTGACCGCGTCGTCGAGGAGATGAAATTTCCGCCGCCGAAAGGAAATCAAACGCCGCGGCTCACGCCGGCTGATTCCGGAGCGGCAGCGGCGCTGAACATGGCCGAGCAACAGTTTGCCGATTTGAATCAATTTGCCGCCGGGCCGCAAGGCAGCGGCGGGTTAACGGAAGTGCTCGCCGCGTTTGAGACGATTCGCGGTAAGCTCGAGTCGATTCAGAACGACCCGTTTAAAGCCAAAGAATATGCGGCGAAAGCGCTGAAAAATGAGGCGGATGATTTTCCAGGCGCGATGAAAATCATCGGCCAATCCACCAACTTTATGACGCCGCGCAGCAAGAACGTGGCGCGACGCCTACTGGAGCCGCCGGTGACGCAGGCCTGGACGACGCTGCTCGGCAACGCGCGGCAATATTTAAACGATCAATGGAAGAACACCGTCCACAAAGAATTTCACGGCATTCTGGCCGACTATTATCCTTTTAATAAAGACGGCATGGACGCGCCGACCGCGGACGTGGAAAAATTTTTTCAGCCGGACAAAGGCACGCTCTGGAAATTTTATGCCGACGAGTTGGAGCCTTTTTTGCGCGTCGCCACCTGGCGCGCCAACTCCTGGGAAAATTATGGCGGCATCGGTTTTTCGCCGGTGGTGATCGCCGATTTTCAACGCGCAGCGGCGATGAAAGAAGAGCTTTTCCGCAACGGCGTCTTGCAATTGCCGTTCTCACTCGAGCCGAAATTGCCGACGGCGCAGGGTGGTTTGACGCCGAGCCAGATTTGCATCACGATCGACGGCCAGCCGGATTGCTACAAAATGACGCCGCCCAGCCC
>CAYUVM010000095.1:0-10827 GCA_964447935.1 uncultured Cytophagia bacterium
ATCCTTTTTCTCGGGCCGGACCCAACGACAGGCAAGATGGGAGGCATGGTGAGCCGCATCAAAGAAAACCGCTTGCACGCGTACATCTCGATCGAGCATCTTGGCATGGTGAATGACGGCGAGGAAGACACCACCAGCGAGGCCGTGAAAGCGTGGGCCGGTGTGCATGAAAATTACACCTTCAAAGAAAAAGACGGCAAAACCGAGGTGCTGGTGGATATGGACTCCTCCGGCGGTGAGTTTGAGGAGATGTTCAAGGATATGTGGCCGAAAGCGCTGCAAAAACTCAAAGAACTGGCGGAAAAGTAGAAAGCGTGTAATGGAGAATCAACCATGAACAAAACCATGCTCAAAAGTATCGGCGCTGTCCTTGCGGGATTTATCTTTATTGTCATTACGCATTCCGGAACGGATGCCATTCTTGAAGGCGCGGGAATACTGCCCCACGGCCATCTCTTTGTGGGAACCGGACTTATTTTACTGGTCATCGGTTATCGCGCCGTTTTTAGTTTCCTCGGATGTTATCTCACAGCACAACTAGCCCCGCGTCAGCCGATGAAGCACGCGTTAATACTTGGCCTGATCGGCCTCGTCTTAAGCTCAATGGGCGCCATCGTGGCAGCAGATTTAGGACCCGGTTGGTATGCGTGGACGCTGGCGGTGATTTCATTACCGGTTGCATGGCTTGGCGCGAAACTGTATGAACGGCGCCAAACCATCAAACCAGCTTAATGGGGAAAGGATTAAACCTCATGCAAAAGCTCACTCCATTTTTATGGTTCGATAACCAAGCCGAAGAAGCAGCGGACTTCTACGTCGCAATTTTTAAAAACTCAAAGATTGTAAGCATTGATCGATATGGAGACGCCGGGCCCGGGCCCAAAGGGACGGTGATGCTTGCAACCTTCCAGATCGATGGGCAGGAATTTGTCGCATTGAACGGCGGGCCGCGATTCAAATTTACGGAAGCCATATCGTTCGTGGTGAACTGCGAGACCCAGGAAGAAGTCGATTATTTTTGGGAGAAGCTTTCTGCCGGCGGTGAGAAAAGCCGATGCGGCTGGCTCAAAGATAAATTTGGCTTGTCGTGGCAAGTCGTTCCGACCATCCTCGACAAATTGATGCGTGCCAAAGATGCCGTGAAGGCGCAAAGAGTCATGCAAGCCATGCTGCAAATGGATAAAATCGACATTAAAACTTTGAAGCAGGCATACGAGGGTTGATAGGCCAGCAAGCCTGATGGCAGATTGCGCACGAACATCTTGAATGCTCCGGTGATGCAGGAAATGCATCCGCAATTTTCTGCATCACCGCAAAGGAGTCTTTCATGACTTTGGAATCTCGACACCTCCGTGTTTCCATCAATCGTTCGATGCTCAGGTTTGCGTGTTCGCTTCAAATCCGGAAAATCTGCCAAAATGGGCGGCGGGACTCAGCGGTTCCATATAAAACGTCGAGGGCGATTGGATTGCCGAGTCGCCGCTGGGAAGCGTCAAAATCAAATTTACCGTCAAAAATAAGGAGAAATGATCATGTCCACTAACACTATCCGGCTTCACCGCGTGGTTCGTGCGACGCCCGAAAAAGTTTATCGGGCTTTCCTCGATGCCGACGCCATGGCCAAATGGCTTCCGCCGCACGGTTTCACTGGCAAGGTTCATCATATTGCTGCCAAAATTGGCGGCACCTACAAAATGTCGTTCACTAACTTCACCACCGGCCACAGCCACTCGTTTGACGGTGAGTACCTTGAACTCGTTCCCAACGAACGCATTCGGCACACAGATAAGTTCGACGACCCTAATTTGCCCGGAGAAATGCAGACGACCGTATCGTTGAAGCCGGTGTTCTGCGGAACCGAGTTGAATATCATACAAGAGGGCATACCTGAAGCCATTCCGCCTGAAGCCTGCTATCTCGGCTGGCAAGAATCGCTCACGCTGCTCGCGCAACTTGTCGAGGCAGAGATTCGAGAATAAAGGGAAATTCACGCCGCCTTGAGAAACGAATTATGACGACACAAAACCTCATTGCAAAATGGCCAAGTTTGGCCCCGCAACTTCGGAGCCTGCTGCGCATCATGGCCGCGTTCATGTTCATACAAGCCGGCACCATGAAACTATTTGCCTTTCCAATCGGAATGCCACCGGATGGCAACACGGCACAACTCATTTCGCAAGTCGGGTTCGGCGGTATCCTCGAAACGTTCGGCGGTGCGCTGCTGCTCGTCGGTCTCTTCACTCGCCCAGTTGCATTTATTTTGGCCGGCGAAATGGCAGTGGCGTATTTCCAGTTCCATGCCCCACAAAGTTTCTGGCCTATCGTGAACAACGGCGTAAGCGCCGTGCTGTACTGCTTCGTCTGGCTATATTTCTCCGCCGCCGGCGCCGGGCCGTGGAGCTTGGATGCGAGGCGGGAAAAGTGACGTATTCCTTCCGACAATGCAGGCTTCATCAATCTTGCCAAAGTTGTCGGCGCCGCCTTTGAAAGGAAATATACTATTAGAGCGGCAAATGGTTTTATTATCGGCATACTTGTGAGGAAAGATTTCATGTTCAGACTCATTCGATCAAGCGAACTACCCCCCGACGCCGGGGGCACAGTGCAATTCGAGGGTGAGCCTTACGGTTCGGGAATATCGTTCTTTCTCGTCAACGCCAAGCCTGGTATGGGACCGGCCCTGCACAAACATCCCTATTCTGAGACCTGGATCGTCCGCAGCGGCAAGGCGCGAATCACTGCGGACGGTGTGGATATCGAAGCCGGTTCCGGTGACATCGGTGTGGTCGGTGCAGAGACTCCCCACAAATTCAAAAACA
The DNA here is from genome assembly GCA_964447935.1 of uncultured Cytophagia bacterium. GTDB lineage: Bacteria > Zhuqueibacterota > Zhuqueibacteria > Zhuqueibacterales > Zhuqueibacteraceae > Zhuqueibacter. The sequence goes on from CAYUVM010000095.1 coordinate 2,820, forward strand.
TCGGCACCGATCGCTTGGAAATCATCTGCATCCACGCTGCGCCCCGCATGATCCAGGAGTGGGTGAAGGAAAAATAAAACGGCGTAGGTTTCCGCATTTTCCAATTCCTTCTACGTGCCCTTCGTATGCTTAGCTGTTGCCAGGGACGAGCCGTGCTGCAATCGACAGGCGATTCCAGGCGTTAATGGTCGCCACGGCGAGAGTTAAGTCGGACAATTCTTTCTCGCTGAAATGCGGGCGGACTTCTTCATAGATCGACGTGATCGTTGATTATCAGCGTAACGGCCTCGGTCCACGCCAACGCCGCGCGTTCGTGCTCGCGCAGTACGAGCATTCGCGCCAAGTAGACGCTGGCAGCGGTTTTGGCATAGTTGAGTCGTGCTTTCATAAGTTCTCCAATAAAAAAAATATCTACGTCAGATTTTATGACCCGCTAAAAATTTAGGCGGCTTTAAAGCAGAAACTTTGCACACAGATGATGTGGAGCAAACGGATTTTCGCGATTTTTTTTATCAGTGCAATTTCGCGTCATTCGTGCAACCCGTGTTCAAGGCTTTAGATTTTTTTTCTTCGAAACTTTCGAATCATACAACAGTATAGATAAAAGTTGACTGATCGCCAAGAGCCATTTTCCATATTCTTTCTGTACCACTTTCCATGGCAAAACGTATCACTGCTTTTGAGTTGATGCTGCCGGGGCGGGATGCGGAAATGCCCGCCCATCGCTGGCTCTATTCGGCTTTACGCGCCGGAAATTCTGGAAGGCCGTCTGCGCCCCAGCGCACGGCTTCCCGGCACGCGCGATCTCGCCAATCAATATCGCCTATCACGCGGAACGATTGTCAATGCGTTTGAAAAACTTAAGTCAGAAGGCTGCACGGTGTGATGGTTGTGTGATGGCATTAATGCAGCGTCGGTGACAACGGTTGTAGCAACGCGAAATGTGGAAGTGACTCCTTTGAGCTGCTACAGTCGTGGACGCATGGCGCAAAAGGGATTGCAGTTGGGATTTGCCGCAGTGGATGCGGCTGAAATCCGGCACGGCGTCCGCGAGTTCGCGATGATATTGGAAGAGGAGACAAAAGTCATTTCACAATTTGACCAGGAACACCCACATTACCTAAATGAGCTGAGGAGGATTAGACCATGTTAAAAAGAAAGAATGGCAAATCAACTCTGCAAAAACCGCTTCGGTTGTGGCCCGGCGTCGTCGCCGCCGCGCTGGTGTTGCTCCTTTGGTTTATCGTCCCTGCCATTTTTCCCGACGTCGCGCTCGCCGCGGTCTTCGGCGGACTCGGCTGCGCGGCGGTTGTCGTCGTGTGGTGGCTGTTCTTTAGTCGGGCGCTCTGGTCCGAGCGTGTCGGCGCCCTTCTTTTAGCGATCATTGCACTGCTTGTAACAAAGCGCGTCGTTCATCCGTCCATCGCGGGCGGGATGCAGGGGATGATGCTTCCCGTCTACGCCATTCCGGTACTGAGCCTCGCTCTCGTCGCCGGTGCGGTACTTGGCGCTCGCCTGTCGAGCGGACTTCGACGCGCGACGATGGCCGGCGCCATCTTGCTCGCGTGCGGCGTGTTCACTCTAATAAGAACCGACGGCGTCATCGGCATCCGTTCGGATCTCCACTGGCGGTGGACGCCAACTCCCGAGGAACGTCTATTAGCTCAATTAGTCAACGAGAAAAAACCAATGCCGTTGCCGCCCGTTCCCGCAACTACGCCGGTCGAAACGCCGCTTTCGACGAAGACCAGCAACAAACCCATCGACTTGGCTCAGGGCAAGCCTGCGGCTGCGGCGCCGACTCCAGTAGTTTCGGCGATGGCGCGCTTCGAACCAAAAGCTGAGTGGCCTGGTTTTCGCGGCCCCGACCGGGACAACATCATACACGGCGCGCGCATCGAAACCAATTGGTCTCAGTCGCCGCCCGTCGAGTTGTGGCGCCGGCCGATTGGACCGGGCTGGTCCTCCTTCGCGGTCAACGGCAATCGCTTTTACACGCAAGAACAACGCGGCGAAGACGAAATTGTTTCGTGCTATGACCTGACGACCGGCGAACCGGTTTGGATGCACAGCGACTCGGCGCGGTTCTGGGAATCGAATGCCGGCGCTGGTCCCCGCGGGACGCCGACCCTCAGCAACGGTCGCGTCTACACATTGGGTGCGACCGGCATCCTAAACGCGCTCGACGCGCGCGACGGCTCTGTCGTCTGGTCGCGCAACGCAGCCTCGGACACCAAAAAGAAAATCCCGGGCTGGGGATTTGCAAGCTCGCCGCTCGTCCTCGGCGACGAAGTCATCGTCGCGACTTCCGGGGTGCTCGTGGCTTACGATCTCGAGACTGGTCAGCCACGCTGGATTGGTCCGGCGGGCGGTTCGGCGTACAGCTCGCCCCAGTTTGCAGCCATCGACGGCATCCCGCAGATCATCCTGCTCAACGGACAAGGCGCGATTAGCGTCGCTCCGGCCGATGGCAAGCTGCTCTGGAAACACGGCTGGAACAGCGACGGCATCGTGCAGGCGGCCGTGATTGAAGGCAGTGACGTCCTGATCGGCAGCGGCTCTGGCGGCGGCGAAGTCGGCATGCGCCGCATTGCGCTCGTGCACAGCGCCGAGGGATGGAGCGTCCAGGAGCGCTGGACGTCAAACGGGCTGAAGCCGTACTTCAGTGATTTCGTCGTACACAACGGCCACGCCTTCGGCGTCGACGGCAGCATCCTCGCGTGTATCGATCTCACCGACGGCAAGCGCAAGTGGAAGGGCGGACGCTATGGCAGCGGCCAGTTGGTCTTGTTGCCCGAGCAGGATTTACTGCTGGTGCTGTCGGAGCAGGGCGAACTGGCGCTGGTGGCAGCGACCCCCGACAAGTTCACAGAACTCGCGCGGTTTCCGGCGGTCAAGGGCAAGACCTGGAACCATCCGGTGCTGGTCGGCGACATTCTGCTTGTTCGCAACAGTCAAGAGATGGTCGCGTTCCGGCTGTCAGTCCCACGCAGTTGATGGGAGTTGCTTCGTGGCTGTCGATGTGATACCGGCTTGCAGTTTGGGTAGTTGCAAAGCGTAAAGTGACCCGGAGAATCAAAATGATAATCGAGTCCATTAAATCCGAATACCAGAGATACAAATCTCTGACGGAGAACGCCATCGCCCAAGTCAAGGACGATGATGTGCATAAGGTGCTTGGCGAAGAGGGTAATTCCATCGCTGTTATCATGAACCATTTATCGGGGAATCTCAAATCACGCTTTACCAATTTTCTTACAGAAGATGGCGAGAAACCGTGGCGCAAACGCGATGATGAATTTGAGGAGAAACTGGAAGATAGAACGATCTTGATAAAGAAATGGGAAGAGTCGTGGAGAATTCTATTGAATGAAATAAACGCACTCCAAGATTCTGATCTAAGTAAAGTCGTCAGGATTCGAGGCAAGGAATTAACGGTATCAGATGCCTTACAAAGATCGTTAGCGCATGCCTCGTATCACGTGGGCCAAATTGTGCTGCTGGCACGGATTCACGTCGGCAAAAAATGGAAATCACTCAGCATCTCGCGCGGCAAATCGCAAGAGTATAATTTAAACCCAACCAAAGAGCGGCCAGCAGGAGATCGGCATTGATTTTAAAGACACGAAGGCTACCGGCGGCATAACAAAAGATTCACTCTTCTATTCGACGTTCATTTGCTGCAAAAAAAGTCACACCGAGAAAACAGAGTAAACTGAGATTACAGAGTAAAAAAATTCATGCTTTCCCCTCTCTGTTTGCTCAGTTTTCTCCTTGTTAATCTTTTTGAATTGCGGCTCGTTCGCATTATGTATTTCGCAACAAACTTGCTGATTTGAGGCAGAACATGTTGACTCAAGCTGAAATTGGACGGATTCGCGCGGATAAAACAAAAATTAAAATCCGTGTTCAAAAGCTTTTTACTTTGATTCGAAGAGGTGGCTTTTCGCCATATAAGCGCGCGGCTAAAGCAAGTGTGTTAATTGAGCGTTAGCAGCCGTTCCAACCCCAACAACAGGAGTACTATCATGAACGAAACGACATTAGGCGCAGGATTTTTGAAAGAATTGGAAGCTGAAGCCACGGCCACGCGCAAGTGCTTGGAAAAAATTCCTGAAACTTTGTTTGGCTGGAAGCCGCATGAAAAATCAATGGCCCTGGGTTATCTCGCCTTGCTGGTTGCCGAAATTCCCAAATGGATAACGTACATGATAGAAAAAGGCGATATTGATTTTGCGACTTTTGCACATTTTCAACCTCAAACCACTGCCGAGTTGGTCAGCCATTTTGATGAAAATCTCAAAGGGGCAAAAAACGCCCTGCGCAATGCATCCGACGAGGCGCTCGCCAAAACTTTTTCTCTCAAAAATCATGGTCAGGTTCTGTTCAGCTCGCCAATAAAGGATAATATCGGATCTTCCATAAACCATCTCGTGCATCACCGTGGGCAATTGACGGTTTACATGCGCTTGAATAATATACCGGTGCCTTCGATTTATGGCCCCTCCGCAGACGAAAGAGCATTTTAGTGGAGACCTTTATGGCAATTCAACATGTACCAGCCGCAAAGGCAGAAATGCTCATTCGCAAACCGGTCGCCGAAGTATTTGAGGCGTTTGCAAATCCTGCCATCACTTCCAAATTCTGGTTCACCAAAGGCAGCGGCAGATTAGAAGCGGGTAAACCAATCCAATGGGATTGGGAAATGTACGGCCATTCGATACAAATTAATGTGAAAGCCATTGAAAAGAACAAGCGCATACTCATTGAATGGCCGGGATATGGCATGCTGGGGACGGTGGAGTGGGTTTTTACGCCTCGCGCTGATAACACAACCTTCGTCAGCATCACGAACACCGGTTTTAGCGGCGACGCGGACGCGATCATAAAACAAGTGGCCGAATCTACGGAAGGCTTTACGCTGGTGCTCGCCGGGCTCAAGGCGCTGCTCGAGCACAACATTATTTTGAACCTCGTGCCGGATCGTTTCCCCGACGCGCACGTAAAGCCATAAAACGATTGGGGGAATTCCCCGAAGCCATTTTGAGGAAAAGAAAACGGCATTAAAGTTTAAAAGAATGAACGAAACCGGCTTGCCAATCATCGCATTCAACTCCCCCAAAGCGTGGGCGAGTTGGTTGGCCCAAAATCATACGAAATCCAGCGGCCTATGGCTGCGGCTGTTCAAAAAGGGCTCAGGGATTGCCTCGGTGACTTATGCCGAGGCTTTGGATGAAGCCTTGTGCTACGGTTGGATCGACGGTCAACTCAATAAGTACGACGAAAAATCTTGGCTGCGCAAATTCACGCCGCGCCGGCCTAAAAGCGTCTGGTCCAAGAGAAATATCGCACACATCGACCACTTGACAAGGGCCGGTAAAATGAAACCCGCGGGCCGCCAAGAAGTAGAAGCGGCAAAGGCCGACGGCCGGTGGAAAAGAGCATACGATTCACCAAGCGCGATGCAGATTCCCGCGGACTTTCTTAAAGCGCTTTCGCAGGATAAAAAAGCGAAAGCATTTTTTGCAACGCTCAACAAAGCCAATACGTACGCGATTGCCTGGCGGCTGCAAACTGCAAAAAGGCCGGAAACCAGAGCCAAGCGCCTGCAGGCAATCCTGGCGAAATTAAAAAAAGGCGAGCAATTCCATTGACCGCAAAAAATAAAATGCTAAACTAAAATATGGCAGAACTCATTAACCCCAAAGGAGAAATCGATGAGCAGTGTACGAGTTTTAGTCGGCACCAAAAAGGGCGCGTTCGTCATCACTGCGGATGGCAAACGTGAAAAGTGGGAGGTCAGTGGCCCCCACTTTGCGGGTTGGGAAATTTATCATCTAAAAGCTTCACCCGTTGATCCGAATCGAATCTATACCTCGCAGACCAGCGGCTGGTTCGGGCAGATCATTCAGCGCTCCAGCGATGGCGGCAAAACGTGGGAACAGCCCGGTACGCCTCCCGGCGAACCGACCACCACGCCCGAGGGCATGCCCAAGGGGGAGAGCAACAAATTCGCTTATGACACCGCAGCGGCGCCTCTCACGACGCACCAGTGGTACGACGGCACACAACATCCGTGGGAGTTCAAACGCGTCTGGCATCTCGAGCCGTCGTTGAGCGATCCCGATATGGTTTATGCCGGTGTGGAAGATGCGGCGATGTTTCGTACCACCGATGGCGGGCAAACCTGGCACGAGCTTGCAGGATTGCGCGGTCACGGCAGCGGCGCCCAATGGGCCCCCGGCGCCGGGGGCATGGGCGCACACACCATTGTAATTGATCCGACGAATCACAATCGCCTGTATACTGCCATCTCTGCCGCCGGGGTGTTTCGCACCGATGATGCAGGCAAAACATGGCGTCCCATGAATCGCGGCTTGAAATCGCAATACATCCCTGATCCCAATGTCGAGGTCGGGTTCTGCGTGCATCGCATCGCCATGAACCGGATGCGCCCCAATGTGCTCTTCATGCAATTGCATTGGAATGTGATGCGCAGCGACGATGCCGGCGAATCGTGGCAACTCATCAGCGGAAATTTGCCGAGCGATTTCGGCTTTCCGATTGACGTGCATGCGCATGAACCAAACACAGTTTATGTGATCCCGATCAAGAGCGATTCGGAGCATTATCCGCCCGAGGGCAAGCTACGGGTGTATCGCAGCCGCACGGGCGGCAACGAATGGGAAGCGCTCACGAAAGGCTTGCCGCAAGAGAATTGTTACGTTAACATTTTGCGTGACGCGATGGCGGTTGACTCGCTGGATAAGTGCGGTGTCTATTTCGGCACGACCGGCGGGCAAGTGTATTGCTCAGCCGATGCCGGAGATCATTGGGCGCCGATTGTCCGCGATCTTCCAGCCGTGCTTTCCGTAGAAGTGCAGACACTGCCGTAACGAAAACCCGACTCGCAAGCCTGACGAATTCATCATTCGCAAGGCACGAAGACGCAAAGTTTTGGCTCACGGGAATGAACTTTTACGGAAGTAAAATTAAAATTCCGCGGGCGGTTCGATTTCCGTGAGCCATTCATGTTTTGTGCAATTCAAATTAGGGATTGAGATTTTGTTGATTAGAACTTGAGGACCCTACTATGATTCGAGTCGTACTCCCGTATCATCTGCGCAATTTAGCCCACGTCGGTGGCGAAGTGCAGCTCGAGGTTGAGGGCATGGTCACGCAACGGTCGGTGCTCAATGCGCTCGAAGCGCGCTATCCGATGCTGCGTGGCACCGTCCGCGATCACGATACCCATAAGCGCCGCCCGTTCTTGCGATTCTTTGCGTGTGAAGAGGATTTCTCTCACGAGCCTCCAGACGCACCTCTCCCCGAGGCCGTTGCTTCAGGGAAGGAGCCTTTTTTGATTATTGGCTCGATTGCGGGCGGGTAGCAGCAAAACCTTGTTTGCCGCGTCTTAAGATCGAAAGAAGTTCGTTGCAAAGATTAAAAGTTTGGATAAAGGTTCGCGGCAGAGGCGAAACGATTTTGCCGCAGACGCTAAACACCACAATAGGAACGATGAGATGGATAATCCTAAATTAGAATCAATAACAAGTCCTGAAACTATTCTTAAAGATGACCATAGTGCAGAATTCATGTTAAAAGAATATGATAGATTTGTGCAATTATTTATCGAGGAAAATAGGCAAACCGAACAACGAGTGAATTTCTTTTTGACAATCGCTTCGGGTGCGGTCGGCGTTATCATTTTGATTTCGCAAGTTTCAAAGTTATCCGGCGAGATTTTATACGTTGCCACCCTAGCGGTTCTCGTTGTTCTTCTGCTTTTCGGGCTGTCAATACTAAACAGGACTGTTACAAGAATAGTTCAAAATAGAACTTATCATGAGATACTGGTTGAAGTACAAAAATATTTTGCAACTCGTGATCCTGAAGTAGCAGCATATTTGGAGTTTAAAAAATCATTTGCATATCCCAAAGACAGATCCAGAATAATAAATCAACTTTCTGACTTGGCGTTTTAACCGCGATTTTATTGGCTGTTTTT
>CAYUVM010000096.1:0-10812 GCA_964447935.1 uncultured Cytophagia bacterium
CTCGCGAAGCACGGCATCAAAGTCGTGCACGATCATTGCATGTATATGGATCATCTCCGCTTGATTCGCGCCGCGGCGTGATCATGAGTTATCATTTTCGGTGAAGTCGGGCTTTTACCAGGGCGCGAAGAATTTGATCGTCGCAGGCGTGAAAGTCCGACTTTTCTTTTTATGCAGTTTAACCAGGACGTTTTTATGGCTCCTCAACTCCTGCCTGTGCCGCCGCATTTTAATCCCGCCAAAGTCAGCAAGGTTTGGCCCGTGGCATATCAAGAGCGCGCCGCGGAAGCCGAACAATGGGCCAAGCAGTTCCACCTTCAACGCGCGGCGGCAGATCGTTTCAAAATTGGTTTGCTGCTGGTGGATGTGCAGAACACATTTTGCCTTCCGGGTTTTGAATTGTTTGTCGGCGGGCGTTCGGGAAAAGGCGCTGTTAAAGATAACCGGCAGCTCTGCAAGTTCATTTATCAGCATCTGAATGTTATTACCGAAATTTTTCCGACGCTGGATACGCATCTTACCGCTCAAATTTTTCACGCGCTTTTTTTGATAAATGAAAATGGCGAGCATCCCGTCCCCTACACTTTGGTGGCGGTGGATGACGTCGAACGCGGCAAATGGAAATTCAATCCGGCGCTGGCCGGAGTTTTACATACAGACGCGGTCTCCGGGCAGGAACATCTGTTGCATTACGTGCAACAATTAAAAAAAGGCGGGAAGTATGAACTGACCATCTGGCCTTATCACGCCATGCTCGGCGGTGTCGGGCATGCGCTGGTGTCGGCGATTGAAGAAGCGATTTTTTTTCACAGCATCGCCCGCGTCAGCCAGCCGGATTTTCAAATCAAGGGCAACAACGCGTGGACAGAGAATTATTCCGTGCTGCGTCCGGAAGTTTTAGAAGGAGCGTATGGGCAAAATCTTGCTCAAAAAAATTTGCGTCTCATCGGGAAGTTGTTAAATTTTGATATGGTCATTGTTGCCGGACAAGCGAAGAGCCATTGTGTCGCGTGGACTATCGCCGATTTGCTCGATGAGTTGGCTTTGCATGATAAACAACATTTGGCTAAAAAAATATATTTACTCGAAGATTGTACTTCGCCGGTGGTCGTGCCCGGCGTGATTGATTATACCGATCAAGCCGACGCGGCTTTTAAACGTTTTGCCGAGGCGGGCATGCACATCGTTCGCTCGACCGAGCCAATTGCGAGTTGGCCGGGGATTAAATTGTAGCCCGAACCCTGATTTGGTTTTTTGAGGAGAAAAATTGAAAATTTACATCACCCAACCTATCCCGGCGGCGGGCCTGGAAGTTCTGCGCCGGGCTTACCCTGAATTTGGAATGAACCCCGAAGAACGCGTTCTCGCTCGCGCGGAATTGTTGGAGAACATCAAGGGCTGCGACGCCATTTTGAGCTTGCTCACCGACAAAATGGACGGTGAAGTATTTGATATCGCCGGCCCGCAATTGAAAGTTGTTGCCAATATGGCCGTCGGTTACGATAATATTGATTTGGGCGCAGCCACGGCGCGCGGCATCATGGCAACCAACACGCCCGGCGTGTTAACCGATGCCACTGCCGATCATGCGTGGGCCTTGCTTTTTGCCGTGGCGCGGCGCATTCCAGAGTCGGAAATTTATTTGCGCGCCGGAAAATTTAAAAGCTGGGGGCCGCTGCTTTTTCTCGGCGGCGATGTCACCGGCCGCACGCTCGGTATTATTGGCGCGGGTCGCATCGGCCACGCGGTGGCGATGAAATCGCGCGGCTTCAATATGCGCGTGTTGTACGCGGATGAAATGCCCAATCCCAAACTCGAACAAGAAATCGGCGCGCGCAAAGTCAATGTCGAAGAAGTGTTGCACGAGTCGGATTTTGTTTCGATTCATGTGCCATTATTGCCGAGCACGAAACACTTGATCAATGCGCAATCCCTGCGGCTGATGAAAAAGACGGCATACCTGATCAACACCAGCCGCGGCCCGGTGGTGGATGAAGCGGCGCTGGCAGAAGCGTTGAAAAACGGTGTGATTGCCGGCGCTGCGCTGGATGTATTTGAGCGGGAACCGTTGGTGCATCCAGAATTATTAAAACGCGACAACATCGTGCTCACACCGCACACGGCGAGCGCCACGATTGAAACCCGCTCGAAAATGGCGACGATGGCTGCGGAAAATCTTATTGCCGCGCTCACGGGGCAGAAGCCGGCCAATTTGGTCAATGTTGAGGTGTGGGGAAAACAAAAAAACTAACCGCAGAGCGCAGGGAACAAAGCGCTTCGCGCTAGGCGCCATGCTCTATGCGCTCTGCACGGAGAGGAAGGAAAGTGGATTTACTCAACAAGTTAGTGGTGACGATGATGCCGCTGGTGCCTAAGCCGTTGGTGCGCAATGTGGCAAATCGTTACATCGCCGGTGATTCGATTGCCGATGCCGTGCGTTTGGTGCGCGAGTTGAATCAGAAAAAAATGCTGGCGACGCTCGATGTGCTCGGCGAGCATATTTCTAAAAAAGAAGAAGCGACGGCGACGGTAAACGAGTATCTTGAAGCCCTCGAGGCGATTCATCGCGAGAAGCTCGATAGTAATATTTCGATCAAGCTCACTGCATTTGGCCTCAAACTCGATTTTGACTTTTGTCTTGCCAATGTGCGGCGTCTCGTGCAGCGCGCCCAGGAGTTGAATAATTTCGTGCGCATCGACATGGAAGACTCCAGTTGCACGACGGACACGCTGCGAATTTATGATCTATTGCGCAAAGATTTTCGCAACGTTGGCACGGTGATTCAAGCCTATATGCGGCGTTCGCTCGCCGATATTCGCGGGCTCATGAACGGAACGCCGGCTAATTTTCGCATTTGCAAAGGCATTTACATTGAACCGCGCGCGATTGCCTATAAAAACCGTGAGCTGATCAACAAAAATTACACTTTCCTGCTTCATGAAATGTTACGACACCACGCGTATGTCGGCATCGCCACACACGACGAGCGCCTGGTGTGGGATGCGATGCGATTAGTGGATGAAATGAAACTACCGCGCGAAAAATACGAGTTTCAAATGCTGCTCGGCGTTGATGAAGAGTTGCGTGACTCGATCATCAATGCCGGCCATCGTTTGCGGGTGTATGTTCCCTTCGGAAAATCCTGGTACGCCTATTCCGTGCGTCGCCTGCAGGAAAACCCGCAGATCGCCGGCTATGTCATAGAGAATTTTTTGGGATTGAAAAGTTCCTAACCATGAAATTGCGCAACTGGAAATGTCGCCCCCGAAATCGAATCTCCTCGCTTAAAATAAATTTGCCAGGAGTTTCGTTTGCGCCAGTATTTTTGATAAACGCATGTTTAAAAGAATAGTCATCTGCTCCGATGGCACATGGTTTACGCCGGAACACAAGCATCAAGGCGCTGTCACCCCGAGCAATGTGTATAAAATGACCTGCGCCATCGCGCCGCAAGCGCGTGATGGCACGCCGCAAGTTGTGTTTTACAGCAAAGGCGTCGGCACGAGTTGGGGCCTAAACCGTTTTTTCGGCGGCGCTTTTGGCAGCGGGTTGTTTAAAAACATCGATGCCGCGTACTCGTTTCTCGTGCAGAATTATGCTGAGGGCGACGAAATTTATTTTTTGGGCTTCAGTCGCGGCGCTTATACTGTGCGCAGTACGGTGGGGTTGATTCGCAAATGCGGCCTGCTGCAGAAAATTCACTCCGAGCGTTTTGCCGAGGCCTACGAATTATATCGCCGTCGCGATCTGGTGGCCGACACACCGGAGGCGAAAAAATTTCGCGAGGATTACGGGCGCGAGGTGCGCATAAAATTTCTTGGGGTTTGGGAAACGGTCGGCGCGCTCGGTATTCCGTTCGGCGTTCTCGGCGGGCTGACCCGGAAGCGTTATTTGTTTCATGATGTGCGGTTGAGCCGGATTGTGGAAAATGCTTATCATGCCGTGGCGATTGACGAACGGCGCAAGCCCTTCACGCCGGCTTTGTGGGAAGTGACGGATTCCGCCCAACAAAACGTCGAGCAGGTGTGGTTTGCCGGCGTGCACAACAATGTCGGCGGCGGCTATCGCGATCATGGATTGTCGGATATTGCGTTTCTCTGGATGCAGGAGAAAGCCGCGGCCTGCGGCCTGAGCTTCGACGAGACATATATAAAAAAAATCCTCGCGCCCAATTACGCCGGCGGCATCAATCGCTCCAAAACACTGCTGTTTTACCGTTTGCTTGGCGCTGCGAAGTTCCGCGCGATCGCGCACCAAAACGCTGCGCACGAATCACTTCACGATAGCGCGCGCCGGCGCTTTCATGACGAGGCGTTGGCTTATAAACCCCCCAATTTAGCGGATTACCTCAATCGCTGAAGCTGTGATTGAGTGGTCTCACCAGAATCGCCACCACGGTTGACTCCCGCCGGTTTTCTCGCGGACAAACTCGGCGAACAGCGAAGAGAAAAGTTTCTCCTCATGCACAAATCCCGCCTGCGTTAAATCTTTGAGGGCAAAGGCATGTTCCTGCGGCAAACGCCGCGCGTGCGCCAACGCAGCCACCACGGCCTGTTCCGACTCGTCAAATTTTTCCCAGTATTCTTTGAAATGGGGCCGGGCTTCTTCTAAAAAAAGCTCTTTGGCTTTTTTGAGATCCAGCTTGTCCGCGCGCGGCAGGGAAAAGAGCGCAGCACAGGCAATTTGAATAAAAAACGGCAAACCGCCGGCAATGTCTATAATGAAATCGGTGTGAGCCTCCAGCGACCGGCCGGCGAGCGCCGACGGCGCCGCGATTAACCGGCGCGCCTCTTCTATTTTAAAAGCGCCCAGCCGCAGGTTGGTAAAAATATTGAAAAACGGTGAATCCGAAATTTCTTTGGCGTGACACAGGCTCTGCAACAGATCCGCCGAACTGGTGATATAGGCAAGATTGAATTGACTGGCCAACGCCCGGAAAAATGCATAGAATTCCGGCCCAAATTTTTGATTGCGCGTGACGCTCTCAAATTCATCCCACAAAAAAACCAATTTTAGCCCGGCCTCGTGAAAGGCCTGCACCACTTTTTGCATGCCATCATAATTCGGCGCGACCCGCACGTGCAGCCGGCCGCGAAATTCCTTTTCCAGTTCGTGAAAAAGATATTGGAAAAACTCCGGCAACTCGACGTTGCGCCGGGCTTGTAAATCCATCAGCACCAAAACGTATTCGGAGGCATTGGGCAAATATTGGCGGCGATGATGCGGATGATGAATGGCGCGCAGCAGCGAAGATTTGCCAATACGCCGAATGCCAACCAGCGACATGCTTTGCGGCCGCGCGGCTTTGATGCGTTCGTAAATGCGCGACAACTCCGCATGGCGGCCGTAGAAATCCTGTGGCTGCTGAATCGGCAGCCGATTGAGATAGGGATTACCGCCTGGCGCCGAGGTCACATGTTCTTCAACATTAAGCGCTTCGCTGGTTGCCTGCCGAAATTTTTCAAGAAACAAATTTAAATCATGCGTGTCCCGGTTTGGCGCATCAGACAAAACGACAATATCATCCACTGACGCCGCGACCATCGTGCGGGTTGGCCGTGCGGCCGAATGTGGTGCATGTAAATCAGCGATCAACTCGTTGGCCGATTGGTAACGCTCGGCGGGATTTTTCATCAACGCACGCGTCACGATAGCTTCGAGGGCCGGTGAAATTTCCGGCGTGTGCGTTTGTAATGCGGGCGGCGGCTCAAAAGCAATCGCCTGCATCAGCGCCAGCTCATATTCGCCCTGAAAGGGAAGATGGCCGGTCAGCATTTCATACAACACGACACCGAGCGACCAGAGATCGGTGCGATGATCAACTTCAATGCCGCGCACTTGTTCGGGCGACATGTAGGGCGGCGTGCCGAGAATGGCGCCGCTTCTGGTCAAGCGCTCGGCTAAATGATCGACGGGTTTGATGAGTTTCGCCAGGCCGAAATCCACGATTTTCACCACGCCGTCCTGCGTGAGCATCACATTCGCCGGTTTGATGTCACGATGTACGATGCCATGTTTGTGCGCGCAAGCCAATCCCTGCGCGATCTGCGCCGCCAAACTCAACACCTGCGCGATTGGCATTTTCTCCTTCGTCATTCGCTGCTTCAGCGTTTCGCCTTCATAAAACGTCATCGCAATAAACAATTGGCCATCGAGTGTTTCATCGATCTCATAAATCACGCCGAGGTTGGAATGATCCAGCGCCGAAGCGGATTTCGCCTCCTGCATAAAACGCCGCTTGGCGTCTGCGTCGGCGCTCAGATGTGGCGGTAAAAACTTAAGGGCGACCAAGCGTTCGAGTTTCAAATCCTGCGCTTTAAAAACCACGCCCATACCCCCGCCCCCGAGCTTCTCAAGAATTTGGTAATGCGAAATTTTTTGGCCGGGTGCAATCATCTTAGAACCATTTGCGAATGTAGAGTTCAAAGTTGGCGTAGGAATAGGCCAGTTTGTTATCTTTTATAGAAATGGTTTGGCTTATTCTGGTCTTGCCGCCGCCAATGACGAACCGGACGATTTCAAACGTGCTGCCCAATTCCCACCCCGATTGATAAGCATAGCTGAGAATCGGACCAAAGCTCAGAATTTGGGCGGGTTTTTCTGATTCTTTTAACGACAACGAGACTTCTCCATAAAAACCAGCCGTGAGCCTTTCAATATTTTTCCGCATGCGTTGCGCGCGAACGTAAAGCAACAAATCTTGGAATAACTTTAGATCTTGAAATAACCTTACGTCATTGAGTTCTTCGATTCGAATCACGCTCGTGCCGATTCCCGTCGCAAGCCCGAAACGGTTGCTGATCTCGGCGCGGGCGATGGGGCCAATCGCAACTCGCCAACTTCTGCGTTTTTTGAAAAATGCCTTCTCAATCTCATTCCAACAGTCTTGATAAGCCTTTCGCAGTCTCGGGGAAAGGCGAGTATCGGCATGCTCACGCCATATTTCCGGGTCTTGTTCCAGCGAACGAATCACATACTGGCGAGCTGTTTGCAGGCTATCAAGATCATCATAATTGAGTGCGAGCCACTGATAAGCCCAGGCTTTGCAAAGGCCATCCATCTTTTCAGCCTCTGCCGTTTCAAGTATCTTTCGCACGGTTTGAATCGACCGGGCCGGCTCATTGGCATCAAAGGTTTCGATCGCCGACTGAATAAGCGCTTTTACCTGAGGCGACGCTTTCTCGCACGGGGTGGGAAGATTGTTTTGGCTCAGCGCGGACCCGGCGGCAAAGGTGATGATAAAAAATGCAAGTCTTCGCATGGCAACTTACCTAATAATGAAATGTTCCATGAGATCAGCGATAACGCTGTATAGCGTTCATTTTTTTTCTAAAGTAATCTCCACTACGGTTGTATCATTTTTAAAGACTGAAACCTCGCGGTTTACTTCACGATATTCATCGCTCACGATTCTGATTTTGTATTGCCCAACCATTAACTGTTGCAAACTGCGTGCAAGTTTACGAGCGTCACCCCACGCCACTTCGTTATTCCAATCGTCTTTTTTTCCATAAACACTCACACCCGGCGGGCTTTTTCCCTGTATGTCCTTGACAATAACTTTGAGATAGCCATTCTGAGCAATCAAGTCTATTGTCAGCGAGTCCGGTTTGGTTAAGTTGATCACCCGCCGCACCGTATCGTATCCCCTTTTTCTCAGCTCGATTTCATAGTTACTTTCCTTGACATCTTTGTCGAATGGTGTCAACCCTCGCACCGTGTCATTCCAGACCACTTGGGCTTCCGACGGTTTTGAGTAAATCTGGAGACGATGTCTTGGGGTTGGTTCCGAGATTGTTTCCTTGGATGAATCATCCGTTATACCAGGCCTCCACTGCGGGATCATAATCAAAGTATCCGCCGTAATGGAATAAACTTGAAGATTTTCCTGTTTCGTCTCCGGATTAATGAAGGTGAATTGAGTTTTGCCTTTTTCTTTGCCTCGGAGAATCGCCGAGTATGATCTTGCCGCCCGGCGTTCACCTATGCCCTCGCCCTGCTGGCGGCTCGATTTATGCCGATAAGCAAAAGGAAATTTTGCCTGCAAAGTAATAACGATCCGATCAAAATTTATGTAAATGGAATCCGAATGATCAGAAACTTTAATTTCATGTTCTCGTGATTCTTGAGTGCTCAGATCCTTCACATGCAGCTTATAAGTTCCGGCACAAACGTAAAAGACACATTTCCATGGCTCAACTTCTCGGTCGGTTCGGATCGTTGTATCACCCAAAGTTGCGATAATACTGGCGGCGTCGGTTATGACGGTCACTGGATATCTTTTGAACTCGAAGTTGATGGTATTTTCTTCGTCGGCAATTTTTACGGTATCCACTAACGTTTCGTTGTTGGCCCCCAAAGTAGCAGTGAAAACGTACGTTTTTCCCTTCCGCAATTTCTTTTTATCGAAATATCTGTTGCCCGCATCTTGCGTTTTTGCGTGAAATTCGATCATCTCGCCATCCGCCACGGCGATGACGTTAAATGGTCCAGCGTTGCCGCTCACCTCGACTTGTTGTTGAACAATCAAATCATAAACTAACGCGACTAAAAAAATCACGACCGCGACCGCCAGCGCCAGCGCAACGCGTTCAAGCACAATTATAATCTTTTTCTTCTTTTCTTTTTTCTCGCGTTCCCGCTCGCAAATGCGGTCCAATTCTTCCTGACCGATTTCCTTTTTCACCTGCCAGATGTTGTGATCGTGGCGAATCCAACGGCGGAACAGATCCAACCGGAAACTAAAATGGTAATCCTGTTGCAGCAGATACTCATCTTTGCAAAGATCGGTCAGCCAGGTTTTCAATTTGGCGTCGTTCAACACCAAATCCAGTTTACTCCGTTGTACTTGATGGCGAATACTGGCGGTCGATAGATAGCGCCCCGGCTCTTTGGAAAATTCCGCCAGCAGCGCCAGCGCCAATTTGTGTTCGGATAAATGCTCGCCCCAGTTGAAAATCAATTGCGGCGGCGGATTTTCCAGAATCCCATTCACCACCGCTTCCAGATCCTGGCGCTCGACCAAATTTTTTTTCACTTCGTTTAAATGATACACGAGATTCTGGCAGATCAGTTGCGTGTAAAACGGCTGGCCGGCTGTGAGCGCATAAATTTGCTCAAGCACTTCCGGGGTAAACGTGACCTGGTTTCTCAACGGCTGGGTGACGAGGCGTGCCGTATCATCGCGGGTAAGAAAGCTGATTTTGCGCGAAGTGGCTTTTTGCAATAACTCGCTGCCCCACAGCTCGGCGTTGTGCGACTCCAGTCTTTTCGAGCCGGTAAACACAAACGACACCCGCTCGCTTTCCAATAGGCCGCCGAAAAATGTCAGCACGTGACGCGACAAGCAGCCTTCGGTAATTTTGTTTTCGAGAATTTCGTATTCATCAATCAACACCAGCGGAGCGCGCCCGGGAAAAGACGTTTGTAGCGCCTGCAAATATTGGCGGAAGCTTTCGGCGGGATTAGAGTCGTCGGGTTGTAAAATATAGGGTGTTACTTCCGGCCCGGTTTTCCCCAACATTTTGCCGGTATCGGTGATGATGCGCCCAAAAAATTCGGCTTCATTCCCAATCCCGGCCATGATCTGCATGTCAACAAAAATTGGCAGAAAAGCCTGCCCGAGTTGGCCGTTTTGGATTTGATATAATATCGAAGACTTGCCGCTACGCCGCTCACCGAATAGCACGATCAGCGCAGTTTTTTTTCCATGGTCCAGGGCTTGGGCAATATGCCGGAACTCATCCACGCGGCCAAAAAACATATCACGGCTGCGAATCGGATTGCCGACAATATAAGGATTTGGATAAATCGGTTTGAACGACCCCTGCCTCATGGGATACCTTTCTATCAAATGTACCCAAATATAACCTTTTTGTCACATTACTGCAAGCCTAAATTTTAGTTTGGCCTCAACTGGCGCCGGCGAAATTGCAGAATTCGCAAAACATTAGCTTGGCTTTCTCCTTGTATGTCGCCGTTTTTTTTGTTATATTTCCCAGAGAAAACATGCGGTTGGCGAAGCGCCTGAATTGCCCCGCAACATATTTAAAATCGCAAACACCTCAGAGGGAGCAAAAAGTAGTGAGCACAAGCGCAACCAGAAAGAATTTACTTCACACTGCTTTGCCCGAGGACATTTTGGCCGGCAAAGTCACCGATGTTTATTTTGAGCGCACCAAGCAAATTCTCGACGCACAAGGCAAACACGCGCGAGTGGTCGCCGAATTTGTGTTGAAAAAATTTTCCGACGATTACAAATGGGGTCTCTTCACCGGGCTTGAAGAAGCGCTGGCGATTTTTGAAAAAATGCCGGTCACCGTGCGCGGGCTGCCGGAAGGCGCGTTGTTTCATGAAGAAGAACCGGTGTTGGAAATCGAAGGCGATTACTTTGATTTTGCTTTGTTCGAGACCGCGATTTTGGGTTTTCTCTGCCAAGCTTCCGGCGTGGCAACGCGCGCGGCCCGTTGTAAAAAAGCCGCTGCCGGCCGCCCAATCATCAGCTTTGGCGCGCGCCGCATGCATCCGGCCATCGCGCCGATGATCGAACGCTCGGCTTATCTCGGCGGCTGTGACGGCGTTGCTTCGATTGCCGCGGCAGAATTGCTCGGCATTGCGCCCTCCGGAACCATGCCGCATGCGTTGATTTTAATCCTCGGCGACACGCTGGAGGCGATTCGCGCGTTTGACGAGGTGATCGATACAAAGATTCCGCGCGTGGCGTTAATCGATACGTTTAGCGATGAAAAATTTGAAGCGCTGCGCGTGGCCGAAGCCATGCGCGAAAAACTCGCCGGAATTCGGCTCGATAC
>CAYUVM010000097.1:0-10685 GCA_964447935.1 uncultured Cytophagia bacterium
ACGACTGCGATTTCACTGGATCACAAAAAAACAATAATAAGAAGATGCAGACCATACGTCCACAACAATACCGCACAAGAGCAGCCGAGCCGTACAGAGCTTGATAGAACATGACTGATTCCTTTTGAAAGTTACCGCGTCACCACAATTTTCTGCGTTAATTTCTGCGCACCGGCTTGCAACACAGAAAAGTAAATACCACTCGTCACCGCCTGGCCGTGTTCATTGCGGCCGTCCCAGGAAATTTCATGCGATCCGGCGGTTTGCCGGGCATTCACGATTGAGCGCGTCAACCGGCCCAACACATCATAAATATTCAGGCGGACGTCGCTTTCCTGCGGCAATGCATAAACGAGGCGCGTGGACGGCGAGCGCGTGATGGAAAAGGGATTCGGATAACTCGGCGCGAGCATTAACTTTTGCGGCGGCGAATTTTGCGCCTCCGCCATTTCCAAGCCGACGGATTTCGGGGCATTGAGTTGCGAGGCAATTTGATAAATTCGCCCTATCGTCGTCACCGTTTTGCCATCTGCGGCCAGCAATGCGGAAATCGGTTTTTGGCCGATGGTATCGAAGCGGCGATCGTATCCCACCGAGCGGCTCCAAAACCAGCGCTGAATGCCAACGGTATTCGTGATGAAATAATTCGACAACTCCCAACACAGTTTGGCGGCCTCAGCTTCGGTGCGCCGCCAATCAATATTGCCAAACTCACTCACCCAAATCGTCTCGATGCCACTGCTTTTAAAACTCGCGGCCAGCCGCTCGATATGCGGTTGCGCATCGAGAATTTGAAACGCCGTCTCTTGCGCGCGCATGGGATAAACATGAAAGTTGCCGAGGTCAATTTTAACATCATTGGGTAGGGCCAAGCGAAAAGCTTCAAACCACGCCGCCGTCGTGCGTTGGAACAATGAAGCGGTCACAAACGTCGCCAACTCGTTCCGAAAATTGCCAAAGAACGACGGAATGCCGGCGAGAATAATTTCCTGCGGGTTATCGAGCGCTTCAGTTAGAAATAAACCGCCGATCATACATTTTGCCGTGGGATCGTACTTTTTGATCTGCCGGTAATAACGCGCGTAAAGCGCGGCATATTGCTCCGGACGCAACAACGGAAACCAGTTCGGCTCGTTGCCAATTTCCCAAACCGCGCCGGCTTGCCGCCCGTCTTCAAAGAGATCGTGCATCCATTTCGACTCGCGTGTAAAAACCCGATCAAGAATATCTTGTTGCCGCGGCAACGGTTTGCCGCTAAAAAAGGTTTTGGAGAGAAACGGTTCGAAGTAAAAATGCTGCGCGAGATCCGGCTGGCCGTCGTGATTTTGATCAATCTTCATAATCTCACCCACGCC
The DNA here is from genome assembly GCA_964447935.1 of uncultured Cytophagia bacterium. Lineage (GTDB taxonomy): Bacteria > Zhuqueibacterota > Zhuqueibacteria > Zhuqueibacterales > Zhuqueibacteraceae > Zhuqueibacter. The sequence goes on from CAYUVM010000097.1 coordinate 1,356, forward strand.
GCTCGCCATCGCTTTGTCGATTTGTGTTTGCACAATCAGATCGAGCTTACCCCATGTGAAACTTACATCGCCGATGCCAAGAATGTTGACTTTGAATTTGATGTCGCCCTGCGCATCGGTCACGGAGGTGCCATGAATTTCTTTGATCGCCAGATAACGCCCTTGCGCATCTTTGCCAATTTCAATCGTTCCGAACAAACTCAGTTTCGTGTCGAAAGTCGGCCACGCGTGAATCGTTTTGCGCGTACCCTGCGCCTGTGTTGACCAGGTGACGTTCAAATCAACTTGCAGATTAATGCTTTGGCCATCCGGCGCGACGGTGAGTTGAATGCCCGGCAGTTGTTCCGGCAAATCCACGGCGGTGTCGCTCAAACGCACCGTATAACTGTAAATTGTTACGCCGAGAACTTTTTGGCTCCACGTTTTGGAGGTGCCGTCCACGGTTTGTTTCCACTGCGCCGCCAAATCATCGCGATTGGCCGCCCACGCCTCCTGCACCACCGGAATAGCATTGCTTTCAATGAGGTCGATGGCGAGATTGAGAAAGTTTTGCAGCAGCAATGAATTGGGCTGCTCCAACAAATCCAACACATACCATTCCCAGTCCACGCCCAGCGTGTCGTTACGGCTGGTGAGCTGGCCGACCACAAAGTGTTTTTGTTTGCCGAATAAAACCGCGTCATCGTTCTGGCGTTGATACTCGCGATAGGTTTGCAAGTTCAAGCGCTCGGCGGCTTCGCGGCCGACAGTGCCGAAACGCGGATCGGTTTGCGCCCACAAAGAAAGGCAATTAGAGACAACACAAAACAGGATAAAGCTGGCGGGCCGAATTGCAGTAAAAATGCGCATTTTCCCTCCGTGGAAAGTTTGAGGTCAGGAAAGCCGGGCGGCTGAACAAGCCGGTTGATTTAGCTACTCCACCATCCATCCCAAAGTCTAGTATTCGAGGAAAACTGCCGTCGCGTGATTGTGAAAGTATACTGATTTTTTTGATGGGTGTCAAGAGAATTTCTTTGCGTTTTCTCGCTTTTAAACCATCACCTCTCCCACTTCAGCCAAAACCGGCTCGATTGTTTGCAAGCGCGGCTTGAGCATCGACGCTTGCAGATTCACGGTGACGCGCAAGGCGTGCAAACCGTGAACGCCTTGCAGATCTTCCAATTCCAACTCTTCCAGCGCGTCCGTCAAGTAACCGGAACCTTGCAAATAATCAATGTACTCGCGGTACTCCGCCGCTTCTCTGGCCTGCGAATAAACAATGGCGATTTGGCCGGGCTGGGTGAGCCGCTGGCTCGTGCCTTTGATCACCGCCTTGTCGATGCGTTTTTTCAAAATTTCGTACCGCACGTTATAGGTGCCGTCGACGTCGAATTTCTTTTCGTCATAACGAAAACGAATGGTCAGCGGGTGATTTTGCACGAGAATCAGGTGGGCCAATTCCAAAGGCACTTTGAGCTGCGGCTTTAATTTCTCGGCATAGCGCGCCACCCCGCACAACAGCATCACCTGCCACAGGCGAATATTTTTAAGATAAAGCGGATCGAACTGGCCGTTTTCCACCAACGCGGCGCCGATATAAATGCTGTGTTCCACGCCGTCGCTTTTGTATTTTTCAAAATAATGCGGAAACATCGCCTGGGCTTTTTCCTGCTCGACGTCGATAAAGCCGCCGATGGCTTCGTTGAGCTGGGCGACGCTGGCTTCATAATCTTTGCGTTTGTTATAAACCGCGCCGACCAAAGGATTCAACTCCGCACGATACGCTTGAATGCGCGCCTCCAACTCCTGATCAAACGTTTTGAAATGATCGAAATGCGGCTCGACGTCCCAGCGGAGAAACTCGAGAATATTCACTTCGTCGCCGGAGCCTAAGCCGTCTTCGAGATGATCCAACTGCCGGCCGAGGCGATGATTGATTTGCGCCAGATAGGGCAAGCTTTTATGGCGATGCGCCAACAGCACAATTTCGCGCGCCACTTGCAACTGCTCGACTAAATCCCCGCGAATGGCGTTGTTGCGCAGCGTCGACGAGCCGCGAATATCCGAAACCCCGTAAAGCGGATAAACTTCCTTGAACACAATCGGCTCCATATCGCCGCCGCTGTTTTGCTCCGGCAAATATTTCAGCGCGGCGCGCTTGAAACGCCATTCCACTGCCGGATGAATCGCCGTGCATTGCTCTTTGATCACCGCCTCAATGCGATCGTTCAATTCATCGAGGCTGCGTTTGATCGCGAGCGCGAAGAGCGTGAAAACTTCTTTGAGCTTGAAGGCGTTTATTGCATTAATATCGTTGCAATTCGGTGAACCCAGTTCCAACAGGCCGACGAGTTTCTCTTCGTAAAATAGTGGCGCGAGGAGAAGGTTTTTGATGCCCTGCCGAATAATTTCCGTTTCCACTTGCGTCGGCGCTTCGTATGCGGTCAAATCCGGCACGACAACCATTTCCCCTTGTTTGAGCACACGGTCGTAAACCGAGCCGGAAAAAGTGCTGCATTGTTTGCGGCACTTGTCGTCAAGAATGAAGCTGCGGCCGATTTTACGGCCGTACTCGCGCAGCCGATTTTTCGCGCCGGAAATGCCGACCAGCCCGACTTGGAGCGCGGGGCGTTGTAACAAGACCCGCAGCCGGGTTTGCAAACGCTGAAATTTTTCCGTCGCGGTCAACGCATCTTTTTCCAGCAAGTCGTTTTTAACCGAGGACAAAATCTCCTGATCGGTCACGTCAACGGCATTCAGCACCACGAAACCGTGCAGCTCGAAAGCCGCCGGCGGCAACAATTCGAACCAAAGCTGCAGGTCGGTGGGATTAGCGGTCAGGCGATGCAGATGAGCTTTATCGAGAACCGGCGGCGCGGCGACTGATTTAATTTCAACAAAGCGTCCGTCAAACAGAATGCGGTAATACCGCTCCAAACCGGTTTGTGGATCGACGCCGGTAAAAATGAGCGGATACTCGAAGTTCATTTCAAAATTATAAAACTGCTGCAGAATGTGGGAATAAATGCTTAGAATTTTGCCGGACTCAAATTGCGCGCCGCCGACATTCAAACCGTTTTTGAGTTTGTCATCGTTCGACAGGTTGAGCCGTTGGAATCCGGGCGTGGTGTAAAACGGCTGCATCGTAAAAGGCACGAGGGCGGCGCCGTTGATCTCGTTCCAATGTGCAGAGGGAAAAATGGCGCTCATGAGTTGCTCCACCAAATCGGTATGGCCCTCGAGCACGGCGAGATCATCAATCCGCTCCTTCAAGGCCGGCGCTTTTTGCAACTCGGCATTGATCCTTTTCGCACTGGCGACGCGCAGAGGATTATCGCTGGTTTCGCAACTTTTCCAGTGCTCAAGCAGGCGCGTGAAACTGAGATAGCTTTTGAAGCCCGCCGCTGCCGGCGACGCGTTAAAATTTCCAAACATGCCGTTACCGGAGGGTAAAGCGGCTCCGTTGGATTCGCTGTAACGTTGATTCATGCCTAAAACTCCGCGTTGAAGACCACGTCAAAAAAATTGAATTGGCGGCAATAAAATATAACAAAATTTAACGCGGCTTCATAACGTTTTTGATGGCGCCGGAGTTGCCAGGCGTTGCGCGATTTCCTTCCGCACCACCGGTGCAACCGCAGTGCCGAACAATTCGATAGCATGCATCATCTTTTTGTGTTCAATCGTGTTGAATCCCAAATACAGCAGCAACCGTTGATGGCCGAAAATTTCATGTTGAAACAAAATCTTCTCGATGATCTCCGGCGGGCTTCCGACAAAATCGGAGCCACGCAAAGTTCGCGACGCTTCCAATTGCTGGCGCGTTGCCGGCGCCCACCCGCGCTCGCGGCCAATCTTGTTCATGATCACAGTGGCCGTGGGATAATATTCCTCCGCCGCTTGCTGCGAATCGTCCGCAATAAAGCCGTGCGAGTTAATACTGAGCGGCATCTGCGCGGGATCATATCCGGCTTGTTTGGCGGCCTGGCGATAAAGCTCAAAAAAGGGCGCGAATCGTTCGGGCATGCCGCCGATGATCGCCAGCGCCATTGGCAGCCCCAGCGTTGCCGCGCGAATGGCCGATTCGGGGGTGCCGCCGACGGCCACCCAAATTGGAATTTTTTCTTGCACCGGGCGCGGATAGATGCCGAGGTTGTCGAGCGGCGCGCGAAATTTTCCCGCCCAGGTGATCTTTTCCGCCTCGCGCAGTTTTATCAACAATTCCAATTTTTCCGTAAAAAGTTTTTCATAATCGCGCAGATCATAACCAAAAAGCGGAAACGATTCGATGAACGAGCCGCGCCCGGCCATGATTTCAGCGCGGCCATTCGAAAGCAGATCGAGGGTGGAAAAATTTTGGAACACGCGCACCGGGTCATCGGAGCTGAGCACGGTAACCGCAGTGGACAGCCGAATGGATTTCGTGCGCTCGGCGGCTGCTCCGAGAACCACCAGCGGCGCCGAAGCCAGATATTCGGTGCGATGATGCTCGCCAATGGCGAAAACATCCAATCCAACCTGATCGGCCAGCTCAATGGTTTCGAGCAGATTGCGCATGCGCTCAACCGGGCTGATCTTCGCGCCGGTTGCTGGGTGTGGAACAAGCTCGATAAAAGAATAGAGGCCGAGCTCGAACGGACGCGTTGCATTAGAAAAATTTGCGACAGTTGGTTTATTCAGCAATGCACTCATAGGCTTTCATCATTTTCTTGAAGCTCATTGGCTTGACTCGCAACAGCATGGCGCAATCGCTGCGCGAGCGCCAAATCATAAGATTGTTTGAACAACAAAATGGCGTTTTCGATATCGCCAGATTGAGTGAGATAAAAACTCACCCACCCGCTCTCCGGCAAAATATGATGCGTTTCGGCGCGACCGGCGGCGACGATTTCATCCCGCACCTTTTTTGGAAACGGAATATCGACGAGCGCGTCGCCGTGAATGTGGCCCAGCTCGCGTTTGCCCAGCCGATATTCGGTGCCGCCGAAACGGTGCGGGTACGCCGTCACCTCCGGCCAACTCGTGACTGCGGCATGAATTTTCTCGTGCGCGCCTTTGACGGGCATATCGACCTCGTTATATTTTTTAAACAACGCCAATCTCCACGCCATTTCCATCTTGATCGCGTGTGAAAAGGGCCGCCTGATTGGCTGCAGTACGGTGTTCGGTAAAAGTTAATCCCGCCGTTTGCATTTGTGTTTTCAAAATTTCTAAAGCTGTGGGGTCGGGAATCGTAATTGAAAACCTTTGCAACCCAACGGCCTCCGGCGGCGGAGGCGGTACGCCTTTTCCGGCCCAGATATTCAATCCCAGGTGATGATGATAACCCCCGGCCGAAATGAACAATGCGCCGGGATAGGAACGCTGCGTCACATCGAAGCCGAGCACGCCGCAATAAAACGCCTCGGCCTTAGTCAAATCTGAAACATGCAAATGAATGTGACCAATGTCAGTATCCGGATGAACGCCAATCCACGGCGCTGAATCGTTCTCAACTTCACGCAACAAATGATCAACGTTGAGAGGAGCGGTTGCCATTTCCACTTGGCCGTTGTGCCAGCGCCATTGCGCGCGCGGACGATCGGTATACAGTTCAACGCCATTGCCGTCGGGATCGGCGAGATAAAGCGCTTCGCTCACGATATGATCGGAGAACCCTTGAAACGGCCAGTCATACTCGATCAAACGCCGAAATATGCGTGCCAATTCACGGCGGTTCGGGAAACGAATGGCAACATGAAAAAGCCCGGTGGTATGCGGTGGTTTGGGTTTGGCATCCGCGCGTCCCGACAAAATAATTTGTGCCGGCAATTTGCCGCTCGCGGAGAGTATTGCCGTTTCGTTATTGCGGCTGATTGTTTTGAATCCAACCAATTCTTGATAAAATTTTAACGCGCGATTCAAATCAGCGACTTGCAAATGCGCATGGCCAATTTGAGCCGCGGCGGGCAAGCGAAAGTTGCTCATGTGAAAATCCTTTATTCATAAACTATATGCGTTGTGCTAAAACACGCGCACACCAAGCGGCACGTCGTGATCCGGGCTAAGAAGAGCCACGCGGCCTTCTTGATCTGGAACGCCCAACACCAGCACTTCCGACCGAAAGTCCGCAATCTGTTTTGGCGAAAAGTTCGTTACGGCAATCACTCGCCGGCCAATTAGCGTTTCTGGTGAATAAAGGCCCGTGAGTTGCGCGCTCGACTGTTTGATACCTAACGATCCAAAATCAATCCAAAGTTTGTAGGCGGGCTTGCGGGCCTTGGCGAAAACCTCAGCGCGCGTGATTCTGCCTACTCGCATTTCAACTTTATCGAAATCAGCATAAGGAATGATCATCGCAATTCTGCTCTCAATGTTATCATTTTGCGGCAATGCAAAAAAACTTCAGCCCAATAGCGGTTCGTGAGCGCAATCAATCATGCTCGCCAGTTGGGTCGATTGGGTTACCGACGCGTGCCATCATACTGCGAATAAATTTCACTTCGTCGTGATTGACAGTATGTTCCATGTTGCGATACAAGCGCATCGTGACTTCCGCACCGAGAGCTTTAAGTGTTTCCGCCGCATGTTCAACGCGTTCTTTGGGAATGTGAAAGTCCACATCGCTGCAACCGAGAAAAATCGGCGTGCCGGAAAAATTTCCATTATCACGTCGCGGTTCGTTATCCGCGCCAATCAGTCCACCGCTCAAGCCGATCACGCCGCCGTAGTGTTGCGCGTGGCGCGCGGCATATTCCAAAACCAAACATGCGCCCTGTGAAAAACCCAACAGCATAAGGCGTTCGGCTGGAATTCCCGCTTTGTGCACTTGCGCAATCAGATCGCCGACCACAGCGAGTGCAGAGGAAAGCCACGGCTCGTTACTGGCCGTAGGCGCAAGAAAGCGATTGGGATACCAAGTTCCTTCATTCGCCTGCGGCGCAAGATAGGCGAAGTTTGATTGTTTAAATTCTTCGGCCAAAAGCAAAATACTTTCAGCCGTAGCGCCGCGACCGTGAATCATGATCATAGCAGCGTGGGCTTGCGCTAGCGGAGCGCCGGCATGAAGAATGGGTTGGCCGTGATGTGGATTTTCGATCATTTTAGTATGCCAGTTTTTTGAAAGTCATGCTGTGAAGCAGTTTTAGAAAGATTATCGTGCGGAAAAACCGTTTGAATCAGCGAGCTAACGTGGCAGCTCCAAATTCGGCAAGCCCGCTTCGATCTCTTTCCGCTGCGGCTCCAGCCAGGGCGGCAGAATGAGTTGTTCGCCCAGATGTTCCATCTTTTCATCGCGGTCGAAGCCGGGGCCGTCCGTCGCTAATTCAAAGAGCGTGCCGCCGGGCTCTTTAAAATAAACCGATTTGAACCAGAAACGGTCGATCTGCTCCGACGGCCACAATCCGGTTTGCACGATGGCGTCGCGCAGCGCCATTTCTTCGGTAGAGTCTCGCATGCGCCATGCCACATGATGCACACCACCGGTGCCCCATTGGCCGCGGCGTTCTTGTGGCAATTCTTTTAATTCGATAATTTTTCCTGAGACGCCGCCCTCGACGCCGTAGCGCTGCCAACTATTTTCAACGCCGATGAGTTTAAAGCCCATCACTTCGGTGAGTAAAATTTCCGTGGGCCTGAGATCACGCTCCCACAACCGCACAGCGTGCATGCCGCGCACTTGATGTTCCGGCGGCACGGGGCTTTCATTCCAGGCAACAAATTCCCGGGCTTCGTCGGTTTCGACTAATGCCAATGGCAAACCGTGCGGATCTTTAAACGGCAAAACTTTCTCAGCGAAACGCGTTTCGAGATTGCCCAACTCGATTCTATTTTTCGTCAATCGTTCTTGCCAATATCCCAAACTACCTTTGGCAACCGCGAAAGGAACTTCTACTGTGAAGCCGACACCCAAACGCGCCGGCGGCATACTGGGCCACGGAAAAAACGTGAGATCAGTGCCCGGATTGCCGACGGCGTCGGCATAGAATAAATGATAGGTGTCGGGCGCGTCCTGATTCACGGATTTTTTCACCAACCGCATACCCATGACGCCAACGTAAAAGTTCAAATTTTCCTGCGGATCACCGGCAATGGCGGTGACATGATGCAGGCCGTGCACTGAGGTTTTCATATTTGCTCCAATTTTTTCGGGGTTACTATTCAATCCGTCCCATCCGGCCGCTATGATAATCCATAATCGCCTGCCGGATTTCGTCGTCGGTATTCATCACGAACGGACCGTGACTGACCACTGGCTCCGGAATCGGTTCGCCGCTCAGCACCAGCAGCGTTGCGTCTTCACGCGCCGTGAGGATTATCTTTTCGCCACTGCGGTCAAACAACGCCATTTCCGCAGCCTCGACTGACGCTGTTTCATTCAATAAAATTTTGCCGCGCAAATTCACGAGTATCGTGGTGTGCCCATCCGGCACTTGCAGCTCAGCGGTATGATCGGCTTGCAAGCGCATATCCCACAAATTAATCGGCGTGAACGTGCGCGCTGGACCTCTGGTGTTCTGAAAATTCCCGGCAATCACGCGCACCGTGCCGCCGTTCACCAGCTTAATCACCGGAATGTCGCGATGAAGCAGCGTTTGATAACCCGGCGGCGCGGTTTTAAATTTCGCCGGAAGATTTACCCAAAGCTGCGCCATTTCCAAAACACCGCCGCGCTCCGTAAAGGCGCGACTGTGTTTCTCTTCATGCACGATGCCGGAAGCCGCAGTCATCCATTGTACATCGCCGGGGCCGAGGCTGCCGTGATTTCCTGCCGAATCGCGATGCTCCAGTTCGCCTTGATAAACAATGGTCACGGTTTCAAAACCGCGATGCGGATGTGCCTCGACGCCGCGCGGGTTTTCCGCCGGTGGAAATTCCATTGGACCGCCATAATCCAACAGCAGAAACGGGCTAACGGCCTCACTGAAACGCCGGGAAGCAAACATCCCTCGCACCGGAAAACCGTCACCTACCCAATGTGGTGAAGAACTCTTATGAATTTCAAGAACTTTTTTCATGACCTTACTCATTTAGACTAAAGTTTAGCTTTACCACTCAGCCGCAACGTCCCATCGTGCAACGCCGTCAATAGTTCGCGCAGACGTTGCCGCGTCGGTTCATCAATTAGCAGGCCCGCAGCGTCGAATTTTTCCGCCGCTCGGGCAATATACACTGCGGGTTTATTCAGCACCAGTAGGTTGTTATGCAGCAGGATATCGCGCAGATGCCCTTGCGCTCGCACGGTGCCCAACATGCCGCCAGCGCCTAGCATCGCCGCTGGTTTGCCATTAAGCGGTGAATCTTTTGGTAGGCGCGAGGCCCAGTCAATCGCATTTTTCAGCACGCCCGGAATGGAGTAATTATATTCCGGCG
>CAYUVM010000098.1:0-10648 GCA_964447935.1 uncultured Cytophagia bacterium
CCTGGTGAGGTCAATCAATTTGAGCGCATGGGCTTTGGCTTTGGCGTGACCCGAATCCGTGCGGGCGCCCTGAGAAGTGTAAATCGACATAAATGTTGCATCCAATCCACCTTCCTTCATTCGTGGTAAATCCCACTGGCCGCTGCCCGTTTTACCCGGCGCATGGCGCTCGCGCGGCACAAATTCGGGGCTGCGTATTTGGTGCGAAGGCCAATCAATGTGCGTGTCCACGGTCAAAACTTTGTCGTGAATTTCGGCGGCCTGGCGATCCATCCGGTCTGCTTTTTTCTGCGCCAAAACCAATGAACCGCCTGCTAAAAGGATGAGTAGCGAAGTCTGCCAGTGTTTATTAAACATTGAAAAACCTCCGTTGAATTTGATCAATAAATCAGGAACAGCAAAATTAATGTGACGACGAAACTGATCAACGAGCTAAAAATGAAAAAAACCGCGAGCACCGCATAACCGATGACTGCCCAATCGCCGCGCTTGCTGCGGGCGATGATGCCAAACGCCACGCCAATGCCGAACATCAGCAACGGCGCCAAATAGCGGAGCCAAGCATTGTCCTGCTGATGTCGCGCGACGAAATACACATACAGAAAAGTCAAGCCCGCCGCGATCAAACCGACAATCGTGAACATCGCCAGCAAACTGGTGTTCGAGCCTTTGGCGTAATGGTGCAGCGATTGGCGAAAATCGTTTAACATGTCATTTCTTCTTATCGGTTTGAAATGAAAAATTAGACCCCGTTAACGGCATGCTCCGCGTTTGCAATGTAAATTTATCGCCGAGCGTTTTAAAGCTATCGCACAAACACCGGTTGCACCCACGCCACGCCGCCACCGGAATCATAAACTTTGGCGCGCACGTAGGTTTCACCCCCCTCAAGCCGGTAAATAGCGGGATTGGTTTCAACTTGTGCTAAAACTTTTCCCTTGCTGCCGATGAATTCCGCGCGAAATTTAAAATCGCCGTGCGGGGCAATCCGAATTTCAAGACTGTCCGCTTTGACAATAATATCGCTCAGTTCAACGCCGGTGCTCGCGTAAAACAATCCATTATCTAAATTCTCGACGAGTTCGCGCGCCGCTAAATTCCTGGCGCGCACCACCACCCAGCCGCGGCCAGGGTTGGAACGGGCCGGTGCGAACTCACCCTGGAAGTGATGGGCATCATCAACCGCAATGCCGTAAATCTTTTTGCCGTTGGTGAGCAAATGATCCCACACTTGTTCCATGCTTGGCCAGCCTTCGCCGCCGAAATTATTCACCAGCGGGTGGCCGTTGAAAATTTCGAGCAATTGATCGTTGTTAATTTGCAGCAGCTCATTTTGCGAAAAGGCCCAGCGAAAATTGGGATGGTTGATATGCGGCACGCCCTTTACCGCACGAATCGCATCGACATTTTTTTGGATCGTGCCGACGAGTGATGAATCGACAATCGGGTTGAGGAGTTGGGAAAGATTTAAACCGTTAATGTGCACCGGCTTTTTGTGAAAACTGGTTGTGATTTCTTCACCGGGAATTAGCAGGAAGGCCGAATCAACGAGGGTGGATAAATTCGTGGGATCGGTAAAAACATTGTGATCTGACAGCACCAGGAAACGATAACCGTGTTCTTTGTACCAGCGCGCCACGACCTCCGGTGGTGAATCACCGTCGCTCCTCGTTGTGTGCGTGTGCGTGTTGCCTTTGAACCATCCCATGCCGTCCGTCTGGGGGATTTCAAACTCACGGTGGTTTCCGCAGGCCATGAGGCTGAATATCGCAACGCTGCAAATAAAATAAGGGAAAAACTTTCTGCTCAATTCGCCTCCACGTTTTAATTTGACGATTCCGACTAAAAATTTTTCGCAGACCAGCGAACCGTGGCGCTACGAATAGCACAATAAAACATTTGCAAAACGCAAAGTCAACGATTATTTTAGAGCGGCAGCCCGGTTTCAGTAAATGACCATCCGGCGGTCGATTGTTTTACACTTCATTGAAACTTTTGGTGTTTCACCACAATGCAAAAAACAGAGGCTAAATAATCATGGCAAGATTATTTCTCCCCGAATATTGGCGGCTTGGTATCTTCATCACGCTTGGTTTGGTTGTGGTGGGATTTTCCGATGAAACAACCGAACCTTATATCATTGTCCTCGGTATCGCACAAGATGGCGGCGCGCCGCAGGCCGGCTGCGAGAAAACGTGTTGCCGTGACCGTTGGGAAAGTCCCGCGCTGCAGCATTGCGTGTCCTCTCTGGCGATCATTGATCCGCTTTCTTCCGAGTGTTGGCTCATTGACGCGACGCCGGATTTCAAAACCCAACTGCGCATGTTGGAGAAAATAGCGCCAACGGCGAATCTATCGGGAATTTTACTTACCCACGGGCACATCGGCCACTATACCGGCTTGATGCAGCTTGGCCGCGAAGTGCTAGGCGCTCGCGAAGTTCCCGTGTTTGCAATGCCGCGCATGCAAACTTTTCTTCGTTCCAACGGGCCGTGGAACCAACTTGTGCGGCTCAAGAACATCGTGCTGCAACCGCTGCAAAATGACTCTACCATCACATTGAATCAAAGAATTCGCGTGACGCCGTTTCTCGTGCCGCATCGGGAGGAATATACCGAGACCATCGGCTTTCGCATCACCGGGCCGAATAAATCTGTACTCTTTATTCCGGACATTGATAAGTGGGAAAAATGGGAGCGGCGCATTGAAGACATGATCATGAGCGTCGAAATCGCTTATGTGGACGGCACGTTTTACGCCGACGGCGAAATTCCCGGACGGAGCATGAAAGAAATTCCGCATCCGTTTGTTGTGGAAACAATGCAACGGCTCGCTTCATTGCCGGCATTTGAAAAGAATAAGGTACACTTTATTCATCTCAATCATACCAATCCGGCGCTACAGCTTGAGGGCGAGGCAAAACAGGCCATTAAAAAAGCCGGCTTTCATATTGCCCTGGAAAAAGAACGCGTTGGATTATAAAATTTGGATTCCATTTTTTAATCATTCTTGACTTCTTTGTTGAATGTCAGGGTTGCACTTCGAGATTGAGTTGCGTACAATGCTTACTCTTGTCCCGTTGGCAAAGAAACAGCAAAAAACAGCGACAAAAAACTCGTTGCAAATGGAAGCAAAAAGTTTTATATTTATAGTTCGTTCATTTTGTGAGCTTCGACATCACAAGATTTCGTAATAAACAGATTCTATCCCGAATCGATCATTTTTAAGGAGGTCAATAGTGGCTGCGGTTATGCAAGCGTATTCCCGTGAGCAGGAAGCCTTTCGGCTCTCTCCGGAAACCGCGCGAAAATGGTATCAGTTAATGCATACAAGTCGTCTCATTGACGACAAGGCGTGGTTGCTCTTCAAGCAAGCCAAAGGCTGGAGTTATCTGGCCACTTGTGGCGGGCATGAGGGTATTCAACTGGCGCTGGGATTGTCTTTTCGAGCCAACAAAGATTTTCTCTTTCCATATTATCGCGATCAATTAACGTGTCTGGCCGGTGGAATTTCCATTGATGAGATTTTTCTCAATGGACTCACCCGCCGTGATGACATTGCCGCGGGTGGCCGGCACATGTCCAATCACTTCGCCAAGCCGGCAATTGGCATTCAAAATGTTTCGAGTTGCGTCGCCAACCATGCTCTGCATGCGGTCGGCGTCGCGCGCGCGATTAAATACTATAAATCCGATGCGATCGCGTATGCCAGCTTCGGTGAAGCCTCGACCCAAGAAGGGTATGTTTATGAGGCGTTCAACGGCGCCAGCCGCGAACGTCTCCCGGTGGTTTTCGTAATTCAAAACAATAAATATGGCATCAGCGTGCCGTTGCACGAACAGACGGCCAACGAGTGTGTCGTCGATAATTATGTCGGCCTGAAATACATTCATATCGTGCGCTGCGATGGCACCGATCCAATTGACTGCCGCAATGCAATGGACGAAGCGCTGGCCTACGTGCAAACCGGCAGCGGCCCGGCGATTGTACATGCGCAATGTGTTCGCATTGGCCCACATTCCAACAGTGATCGGCACGAATCCTATCGCTCCGAAGAGGAAATCACCGAAGCGCGCGGTCGAGATCCGCTCGTCCGTTTTCGCGCGCTGATTTTAAAAGAAGGTTTGATTACCGAAAGCGAATTGGTTGCCATCGAAGCTGAAAATAAAAAACTGGTTGATGCGTCGGCCCACATGGCCGAAGCGGCGCCGGCGCCGGACCCGAAGTCGGTTTATCAGTTCGTGATCCCCGAGCCTTATCAAATGGAAGAAACCCCGACGCCGGCCGAAGGCAAGAAAGAAAAATTTCGCGAGGCGCTCAATCGTGCGCTGCATGATGAGTTTCGCCGCAATCCCAACACGTTCTTGTGGGGTCAGGATGTGGCGACCGGCGACAAGGGCGGCGTCTTCAATGTGACCGAAGGCATGCAAAAGGCCTTTGGCCGCGGCCGCGTGTTCAATGCGCCATTGGCGGAAGATTTTATTGCCGGCACTGCAAATGGCTTCTGTCGTTTCAATAAAGACATTTGGGTGGTGATTGAAGCCGCGCAATTTACCGATTACATTTGGCCGGCGATGGAGCAGATGGTGGAGACGACGCATGAATATTGGCGCACCAACGGCCAGTATGCACCGAACATCGTCGCCCGCATGGCCTGCGGCGGCTTCATCGGCGGCGGACTTTATCACTCGCAATGCGCCGAAGGCGTGTTCTCGAATTTCCCCGGCCTGCGCATCGTGATGCCGGCGTTTGCGGACGACGCCGCGGGTTTGATGCACACGGCGATGCGCTCGCGCGGTCTCACGATTTTCTTTGAACCGAAAAATCTTTACAACCTGCCTTCAGCGCAGGCGGTACAAACTGGCCCGGATCATTTTGTGCCGATTGGCAAAGCGCGCATTCGCCGGCCCGGCAAAGATCTCACGATCGTCACCTACGGTAACGCGATTCACTTCGCATTGAAAGCGGCGGATAAACTTGCGGCTGAAGAAGGCATTGATGCCGAAGTGATCGACCTGCGCTCTTTGGTGCCGATGGACATGGAAACCGTGCGCGCCTCGCTGGCGAAAACCAACCGGGCGATGGTGGCGAGCGAAGATCACAAAACCGGCGGCTTCGGCGGCGAAATTCTTTCACGCATCGTGGAAGAATGTTTTGAGTTGCTGGATGCGCCGCCGCAACGTGTGTGTTCCATCGACACGCCGATTGGCTTCAGTCGTATTCTCGAAGCGGAAACCCTCATCGACGACCGCAAGATCATTACCGCGGCGCTGCAGTTGATGAAGTATTGAGACTTGTTGCTTGTTGCTGGTTTCTGAACGCGACGGAATAAATTCTTGCTGATTTCATGAACACCCGGATACTCTCCGGGTGTTTTATTTTATGCCCGCCAAATTGGCCGCGTCAAACACGTCGGCCCGCCAGCGCCTTTAAGAGAAATCTCTGCACCGGCATATTCCCACACCTCAACGCCTGCATTGATCAATAGCGCCTTCGTGTGCGGATTTCCCGCGAGGAGCAAACATTTTCGCGGCGCCATTGCCAGCACGTTGCAGCCCATGCTGTCATACTCCTCATCTGGAACTTCAAGTAACGCAATCGCGCGCGTCAGCAACCATTCGCGAAACGGTACCGGCAGCAATCTCGAATAAACCAATGCCAGTTGGTGATCAATGGGACTGATAAGCGACATCAAGTGCAAAACATCGCCCGGCCCGCGCCAATGGGGCAACGGCACGACCACGATTTCATCAACTAAATCTTTGAGAAGATGCCGCAACTGGCGAATGCCCTCGTCGTTCGTGCGATAACCACGCCCGACAGCCAGGGTGCGTTCATCAATCCAAACGACATCGCCGCCTTCCAAAGTTCCGGCGCCGGAAATCACTCCCAGAATCGGCACGCCCAATTTAGCAAAAAATTCACCCATCGCGGCCGGTTCGCCGTGGCGTTCGGCTTTGCCCATGTTGCAAAGAATCGCGCCACGACTTGTGATCAACGCCGGATCGTGCACGTAAATGGAATCAAGTCCGGTGTCGTCTTGTTGAGGCAAAAACTCAATAGCATCCACGTGTGGTTTGATTAGCTCGACGAAATGCTCATATTCACGTTGCGCCTTCTCAAAATCCGGCGCGTCGGTATAATTGAGCTGTTCCCATTGCGCGGCGATATTTTGCGTATTGCGAAACGCCACGCGCGGATGCTTCAACAACAGGCGTCTGATTTTTCCCACTTCGGATTGGCAGCCGAATGACATGGTTAACTTTCTCCGTTATTCAACGCATTCTTCGACAAGGGCGTAACATAGCAAGCGCCGTGAGCTTCTGATAGAACGGCATAAAGGCCGCAAGTAAAATAACAAAACTTTAGCATTTGTCAAGGTTTCCGTTACGCAATCATTTGATTTGAAATGTACCGTGAGATGATAAAACGTTTTTGGTTCATCAACTTTCGATTTTTTTGCGGGCTTTTTCTGGATAGCCCGTTCAGTCAATTTTCTGTACAATAAGAAATACTCTTTCAAGCACCTAACACGGACGAGCCGCAACCAAAAGAGATTAAACACAGCGCAAACGGAACAAACTGAGACGATAATACTTGAAAATCCTCTTTGGCTTTACAATTTCTGTTGACTCGGTTTGCTCTGTGTTGAAAGTCTTTGCTTTTTTTGCAAAGATATCACTTGTAACAGACTAAGGATCGCAGCATAATGAAACGCGCTCGGTTACTCTGTTTTTTGGAATTCTTTTTGCTCATCGGGGCAGTTACCGCATATCGGCAGGTTTTTTCAGCAAGCGGTAAATTAACCGGGCAAGACCGTGATTCGTCCGTCAATTCCGCAGAAACGGCGCAGCGAGTGGTTTTTCTGTTGCAATATCTTGCCACGGATTATGATCGCGCGGTGCAGAACGGGGAAATCGTCGATTCACTCGAATACGATGAGATGCAAAGATTCGCCCAGCAGGCGATGAAAATCTATCAATCGACCGCGGCGATACAACAACAAACCTTGAGCAAACTGGAAAAGCTCGCCGGATTGATCGAAGCTCGAAAGGCTTTGCCGGAAATTCGTAAAATCTGCGACGAAACGATCGCGATTTTAGTCAAAGAGAAAAATATGCTGGTGGCGCCGCAACGCACGCTCAGTCTGGATTATGGCAAGAGTTTGTTTCAAGAGAATTGCACGCCCTGCCACGGCGTGCTCGGCACCGGAGACGGTCCCTCCGCCGACACCTTGAATCCCAAACCGCGCGATTTTACTATTCCCGAACGCATGAACGTCTGCACGCCTTGGCAATTTTATCAGGCCATTACCTTCGGCGTCGAGGGCACGGCGATGCCTGCTTTTTCTGAAGCGCTGGATCCGAGAATGCGTTGGAATCTCGCATTTTATTTGATGACGTTGCGGCGGGACTTTCAGCCGGCAGCGCCGGCAACACCGCAAAAATTCACTCTGCAAGACTTGGCGACAAAAAGCAACGCCGAATTAATCGCCATGCTTTCGCCGCAAAATCACCGGCTACACGCCGACTCCGCCTCGCTTCTTAAGCAAGTCGCTGATTACTATCGGCAAAACCCGCCGGAATTGACCCGGGAGGATTACATGGCCATAACCGAGACGGGCTTAAAGCGAAGTTTGGCAGCATATTTGAGCACCGATTTCGCGTACGCAGCGCAGTTGGCGCAAAACGCCTATTGGGATGGTTTTGAATTTATGGAAGACGATTTGCCTTCACGAATTTACATTGCGTTCGAGCGCGCCCACGCCGAATACCAAACATGCATTGCGGCGAAGGGGCCGCCGGCAAAAGCGCGAGCCTCAATTAAAACGATGCTTAAAATTCTGCGGCAAATTCCCCATCAGAAAGTGCAGCGAAGCCCGCGCTGACAAATTGGGCAAAAAATTCCGTGCGAGTTTTATATGGAAGCTCACCGCATAAAAGACAGTTTACGACTCTGAACAGCCTCTCCCGCTTGCAGACGATAAATGTAAATGCCCGAACTCACCTCCTTGCCGGACTCATCCCTGCCATCCCACACCACCGATTTCGTACCAGCAGGCTGCCGCGCATTGACCAGCGTGCGCACTTCCTGGCCAAAGGTGTTGTAGATCTTGAGCACGACCTGGGCGGTTTTCGGCAACTGGTAACGAATGGTCGTGGCCGGACTTTGTCGCGAGCGCTCAGTCGAGCGATTAAAAGGATTGGGATAGTTTTGTTCCAGCATAAAACCAACTAGGACCTGACTGAAATCATCTTCAACAGCAGTAACCATTTCTGAAAGTGGACGCCGCCACGCACCGCTTTCATAGGTTCCGGCAAAGAGATACGTGCCGATCACGGCAAGAGAACGGACATGCGTGGACGGCAGAGCGCCGATATTGACGGCGGTCCAACTTGTGCCATTGTCGTTTGAAAGAAAAACGCCACGACGAGTTCCGGCAAAGAGATTCGCACCGTTTACGGCAAAGGCATAAACACTCGTAAAATCTGCCAAGCCCGTATTGACGGCGGTCCAGGTTGCGCCATCGTTGGTGGAAAGAAACACGCCGTAATCAGTTCCGGCAAAGAGATTCGAACGGTTTACAGCGAGAGACCACACCGTTGCATTGCGCGGCAAGCCGGTATTGACTGCTGTCCAATTTGTGCCATTTTCAGGCAATAAAAACACGCCACTGAAGTCAGTTCCCGCAAAGAGATTCGAGCCTTTCACCGCAAGGCTCCGAACAGAAATTTCTGGCACAGTGCTCGGCAAACCAGTATTGACGGTTGCCCAGCTTGAGCCGTTGTTCTTGGAAACAAACACGCCACCGGAAGCTCCCGCAAAAAGATTCACGCCGTTCACGGCAAGAGAATGAATCAAAGGTTTCGTCAAACCGTTATTGACGGCCGTCCAGGTTGTACCATTATTGGTGGAATGAAAGACGCCGCCGCCGAAAGTTCCGGCAAAGAGATTCAAACCATTTACGGCAAAAGACATGACTGTCGTGTTTGACAAGCCATCCGTCCCCGTCCAGCTTGCACCGTTGTCGTTAGAAAGAAATGCGCCACAGCCCTGAGTTCCGGCAATGAGATTCGAACCGTTTATGGCGAAAGACAAAACCGCTGTATTCAAGAAGCCGTTATTGACGACGGTCCAGTTTGCGCCATTGTTGGTAGAAAGCAACACGCCCCTGCCAGTTCCGGCAAAGAGATTCGCGCCACTCACGGCAAAACACAAAGCAGTCGTGTTCGGAAAACCAGTATCGACGCGAGTCCAACTGGCACCGTGGTTAGGAGAAAGAAACATCGCGTAGTCCTTGCCATAATCCCACGTCGCCGCAACAAGATTGGAGCCACTCACGGCAAGAGCACGAATCATAACCGGCGGCTTCGGCAAGCCGGTGCTGGCTGCCGTCCAGTTTGTGCCATCATTCATGGAAACAAATACGCCGCCGCCCTGAGTTCCCGCAAACAGGATTGAGCCGCTTACCGCAAGAGAAATAACAATGGTGTCCGTCAAACCGTTATTGACGGCGGCCCAGCTTGCGCCGTTGTTGGTAGAAAGCAACACACCACTCGTCGTTCCCGCAAAGATATTCGTACCACTCACGGCAAAACATTCAATATGAGTATTCGAAGAACCAGTATTGACTTGTGCCCAACTGGTGCCGTTATTGGTGGAAAGAAAAAGACCATCGTTAGTTCCTGCAAAAAGATTCGAACCGCTCACGACAAATGCCTGAATCGTTGTGTTGGGCAAGCCGGTATTATTGGCGCGTGTCCAACTGGCGCCATTATTGGTGGACAAATACACGCCATTAGAAGTTCCCGCAAAGAGATTCGAGCCGTTTGACGCCAGGGACATAATCCAGCTTTCGTCCAAACCGTTATTGACGGCTGTCCAACTCGTGCCGTTGTTGGTGGAACGAAATACGCCGCCGGTAAAAGTTCCCGCAAAGAGGTTTGAGCCGTTCACGGCAAAGCATCGAACCTCGCCCCCGTAAGGACCATTAGTTTGAATCCACTGCGCCTGGAGGCTTTGTGCTCCAAGCAGGGCGACGGCGGCGAAGAAAGAAAGCAAATGTTTCATGTTTGTGCCTCCCTGGTTGAGGTTAAAGAGCCATTACAACGAACGGAAAATATTATTCACTTGCATTTTTTGTCAAGAGCACTTAAATTAGGGTAATCAAACGCTGGTTGCTAATTCTACTTAGACAGATTACAAATCTTGTTCTTTGACTAAAAATTTGTTATATTTGGGCATGATCGCCAAGTCTTTTAAAAAATCCGACTCGCGTTCACCCTAAGCTTAGAGAGACAAAAGCTATGAGGCGCTGCAAGGTTCTTTCAAGAACCTTGCTCAGGATTTTATTGCCTTCCATCGTCGCTATCATTCCCATTTTGAACTTCAAACGAAATCGGCTGTTGCGCAAGCGGAGCAGTATGCCTGTGGCTTAATACAGGCGGGTCGACGCAATATCGAACGGATGGTCGAAGCCGTTCCAGACGCCGTCTGGCATGAGCAACAGCATTTCATCACGTATTCGCCGTGGGATGCCAACGGCCTAATGGCGCGCTTGGCCCACGATGCGAACCTTTTGCTGGGCGGCGATGAGGACACCTTTCTTCTGGGCGACGAAAGCGGCTTTTCCAAAAAAGGCACCAAGT
>CAYUVM010000099.1:0-10590 GCA_964447935.1 uncultured Cytophagia bacterium
GGACGCGGTAAAAATATTGAATGCTGCCGGTCAACCCGAGGCTCACAAAATTCGTCACATTGGCATCGACGGTATCCAACACGGCGTAAGTGCCGCCCGAGCCGGCTTTGCGCTCGATGATAAAACCAAGTTCGTTGGCCGCATTATCTTGCCAGCCGAGATCGATCTGGCTATTGCTGATCGTGGTCGCCGACAGATTGCTCGGCGCCGCCGGCGGATTCGGAAACGTCGTCGCGCTCGACACATTGGAATAAGAAGACGTGCCGCCGCCATTAATGGCGCGCACGCGATAGGAGTACGCCGTGTTCGGCGACAGGCCGGTATTGATAAAGCTGGTCACATTCGCGCCCACGGTGCCGATTTCGGTGTAGGACACTGCCGTCGTTAGCCGGCGCTCGATTTTAAAACCATCTTCATTGTTCGAGTTATCCGCCCAGGCCAAACCGATCGTCGTGTTGCTTACGGTCGTCGCCAATAAACCGCTCGGCGCGACCGGTGGGTCCGGCAAGGTAAACGCGTTCACTTCATTGGAGTAACTGGAATTGCCCGTCACGTTGAACGCGCGCACGCGGTAAAAATACGGAATGCCCGCCTCCAAACCGGTGCTGGCATAGCTCGTCACATTCGCCGTCACCACGTCGATTTCCGAGTACGTGCCGAATGAGCCGATTTTAATTTCGATTTTAAAACCATCTTCGTTGCCGGAATTATCCGACCACGCGAGGTTGATTTGATCGTTGCTCGCCGCGGTCGCGACGAGGTTGGTCGGGGTCGTGGGCACATCCGGCTGCGTCGTCGCCCCCGCTTCATTGGTGTAATCGGAGTTGCCGCCGGTGTTATAAGCGCGCACCCGGAAAAAATACTGCGTGCCGCCGGTGAGCGTGGTGTTGGAGAACGACGCCACATTCGCATTCACCGTATCGATGACGCTGTAAACGCTGCCGGTTTTGCGCTCGATAATGAAGCCCAGCTCGTCGCCCGCATTATCCGTCCACGCAATATCGATGCGCTTGTTGCTGATCGCCGTCGCCGTCAGATTGGTCGGCGCATTCGGCGCATTCGGCAGCGTCGTCGCGACGGCCGCGTTGGAATAAGCCGAGTTGCCGCCGGCATTGAAGGCGCGCACGCGATAGGAATATCCGGTGTTGATTGCCAAACCGGTGTTCGAGAAACTCGCCACGTTGGCGTTGACGGTGGCGATCTGCGTGTAGGTCACCGCCGAGTTGAGCTTGCGCTCGATCTTGAAACCATCTTCATTATTCGAATTGTCGGCCCACGCCAGAGTAATTTGGGTGTTGCTCGAGGTGGTTGCCGTTAAATTGCCCGGCGCTACGGGCGGGTCCGGCAACGTTGTCGCATTCGCTTGATTCGAGTACGCCGAGTTGCCATCGACATTGTACGCGCGGACGCGATAATAATATTGCGTGCCCGCATCGAGACCGGTGCTCGAATAAGTATTTACGTTCGCACCCACCACATCCAACTCAGAATAGATGCCGGCAACGCCAACTTTGATCTCAATTTTAAAACCATCTTCATTGGCGGCATTATCCGTCCAGGCGAGATCGATACGCGCATTGCTGATCGCCGTTGCCGTCAGTCCGCTCGGCGCGGTCGGGGCAACCGGCGCGGCGGCATGGCCGTAAAGCTCGGGCGAAAAAGACAAGCACAGCAGCAGGCTCATCATTGCCAGGCTGAGGTGTCGGAGTGATTTGCTCCCGAATTTCACGCGAGAGCCATCGTAAAGAGTAAACATAACTCTCCTTGCAAGTTAAACAAAAAAACCCGCGGTGAATTACATGTCGGCAACCGATTAGCCCGGAATAAATTCACGCCAGCACCCGAAAAAATGGATGGGAATGGAAAGGCTATTCAGCTCCTGTGCAGCCCCGGCTCAGCCAAGCGGGTCAGTCCGTGACAGGTAAGTTGAAGGTGAGGTGGATAAACAATCACGGCAACCGCAATCCGTGGAGGCTGCGTCAATTGTTTAACATTTTGCAGATTAAGCAGGAGAGTCCGTTCTCGGCAGGGGGTAAAACCCGTAGGCTCCGCAGTCCATTATCGCCTACATATAACCAATACTATCTAACGCCTCAGGGCGCCAGTCCTTTGCAAAATTATTTCGAGCTAAGATTACCTTTAATGCTCAGTGATTGCGGAAAACTTTTTGAAAGGATTTTGTGGGAAGTCCGTGTCGGAAATGTTAGTAACGTATAAAATCGGCGTTGCAACGGATAAAACGTAATTTGCAAAACGTAATCTTCATTGATTACATTTTACAAATTACGTTTTATTCATAATGTTTTATTTTACCAGCAAAAGTTTCCGCGACGCCTTAAACTCACCAGCCCGCAGCATATAAAGGTAAGTTCCCGAGGGCAGCAGGTTGCCGTTGGCATCGCGCCCGTCCCAGCGGGCTTCGTAAGTGCCGGCCTCGCGTTTTTGCGCCACGAGCGCATTGATCTGCCGGCCTAAAAGATCGTAAATTGTTAACGTTACGAACGCGCGTTCTTGCAATTGATAAACAATTCTCGTCTCAGCGTTGGCCGCCACGCGGAACGGATTGGGATAGTTTGGCTGCAACACAAAACCTTGCGGCTGCGCCGGCGTGGCCGAAACGACATCCGTCGGCGGATTGACAATCCCATTCGAAAACGCGACCGTATGATTTTGCTCACCATTGGCATTGGTTGTCACCGCGTACAAGCGATATTTATTGTCGCCGACATCAACGATCACCGGCGAATTGCCGGCAATCGGATTACCGGAGTACATGTTCCATTCCGTCAAATTCGTTGAGGTAAACAAACCGCCCACCCAGCGGTAGCCGCCGGTGTCATAATGGCCGTAGGCATGATAAACACCGTTGATCTTGATAATGCTGTCAATCGCAATATCAAGGCTGGGATGAATCGGATTGGCCAAAACCGGGTTGTTCAGGTAACGCGTCCAGTTAATGCCGTCGCTCGAAGTTGCCAGCCCAACGTGTCCGGCGACGCCATCCACCAACCCTTCATAAAGCATGAACCACGCGCCGCCTTCTTTCCACACCGTCGGCGTGCCGACATCGCCTTTTTCCCAACCGCTGCCGTCCGGCGCCAACACCGTGCGTTGGCGTGTCCAGTTAATCCTGTCGGTTGAAGTATAAAGATCGATAGTCGTGCCGTTGCCGTCCTCGGATTTTTCATCTTCGGCATACATAAAATACGTGTTGCCGTCTTTGATCACCGTCATATCTTCCACCCAGGTCTCTGTATAAATCGGATTGCCGGCATATTTCGTCCAGTTAATTCCATCGGTCGAGTAAGCATAGCCCAGCTTGACCAGCTTCGCTTCGGAATGAAGATACTCGCCCCGCCAGCCGCCGTACCACATGTGATACATGCCGTTTTCATACATCACCCAGCCGCGCTCGCGAATATTTTCATCCCAGCTTCCGGCCGGGCCCGGTGTCAAAATCGGATTGTTGGTGGACGGCGTGAATTTAACCAATGCCGCGCGCGTAATCGAAAAGGGCTGGTCGCTCACATCCACAATATTAGCATTATTGGCGTCAAAGATTCGCAATAAAACCCGGTTCGAAGGATTATCCGGCGGCAGCCAATTATATCCGCCGGTATTGGGCGCGTTCGCCGCAATTGTCTGCCAGGTCGCGCCCGCATCCGTCGAAAATTCCAATCGAACATTCGCAATCGTGTTCGGCGCGTTCCACGTGATGCGTTGCTGGCCGCCGTTCAACGCCCATTCGCCGCCATTGGGAGAAAGCAGGGTCAACGCCGTTGCCGCCGGGGTGGTAAAAGTAAGATCACTCGATACCGCCAGGTTGCCGGCCCGATCACGCGACTTCACACGATAATGAAACGTGGTGTTTTGCGTTAAACCGGTAATTCCAACCGCGTGCGTCGTCACGCGCGAAGTCGACAATGCGGATGATTTGCCGTAATTAGAACTCACACCATACTCGACCTGCGTGTCTGCGGCCTCGTTCGTTTGCCAAGTAATTTGAACGTTACTGGCGGCGAGATTTTGCGCGGCAATCGCGCTGATTTGGGGCGCTTGCACATCGGCGGAAATAATAGAAAAATCATCCACCACCAATTCACCAAGTTCCGAGGTTTTATAACCTGCCAACTCATAATAAAAGGGTGAATCCAAAGAGTAACCCGGCAGCGCAAACGTTTCGTTATAAGTGTCCGTCCAATTCCGGCCATCCAGCGACGCTTCAAAATGAATCGCCGCATCATCAAAGCGCAGCCGTAGATAAACCGCGCCGGTGATCACCAGATCGCCGGTGACGTCGTTTTCGCTGAAGGCGCTGTTCTTCCTCGATTCGACATTCAAACGATAATTACTGGTGCCGTCCGCCCGATAAACATAAAAACGATACCAATTCGGCTGATCAGAAATGCCGAACCGCGAGGCGAGATTGTAAGTCGGGCTGAGGCCGAGATTGCCGTCGTTATTCGGCTGAACGACTTTCACGGTCACGGTGGTTTGGCGCGCGGCGAAAGCTTCCTGCGTGATCACCCAGCCGCTTTCGGTTCCCTCGGATTTTAATTCCAACCGATTGCCGCTGACGCCGGCGCGATTGCCGTCATTTCTGCCGAGCCGCCAATTGGCTTGATTCAAACCGCTCAAATTAAAATCATCTTGAAAAATCGCGGGGCGCGATTGCGAATTGGCGAGGTAAGCGGCGAACCATTCTTCGGCCATTAAAAGATATCCGGCGTCATTGGGATGCACCGTGTCCGCCATCAAATTCGTCTGCCAGCCCGGAGCGGCTTTGAAGCGCGCGGCGATATCAACGAGATAAATTTTATAACCGGCATTGGCTTTGATGCTCACCAGCCCCGGCAACATGCCGTTCAACTCGTCGGTAACTTGTTGCTGATCGGAAGTGCCCAGGCGTGGAATAATCGTCGACAGATAAATCGCGGTGGCTTGATTCGTCTGATAAATGTCATCAACGATTTTCGCGATATCGTTGTAAACTTCGCTCGCGCTTTCATTGAAAGAAATATCATTGGTGCCGACTTCGAGGAAAACTCCATCCGCCGGATGATCGGCAAGATATTTTTTGCTGTCAAGCTGATTGGCGAGAAAGCCGGGATGGCCTTCGTGATCAAGATCTGAAAAGCCACTGCCATATTGCAGCGAGCCGACGAAATCAAATGTCACCCCGGCATTTTGCAGAAGAAAATATAATTCGCGGCGATACCCGCTGTTGTGCGAAGACCCCACCCCTTCCGTAATCGAATTGCCCAACGGCATAAGCCGCACCTGTGCCGTTGCCGCCTCGATAGAAGCAAAAAGCGCAAAGGCTGTCACGGCAAAAACAAAAAAAGATTTTCGATTCCATTCCCTAAACATGTGGCATCCTCCTGATCAAAAATAAGCCAAAGTAATGTTAGTTTAACGTCAACATTGATCATTAAATGCCCGGAACGGAACAAGAAGACCCTTGCTTTGGCCGTCATGCCTTCCGTGGCATTCAAACGTTTACAAGATTACATTTCTAATTGAAAGCGGGCGCGCAGTTATTTGACCTGCGCCTATTACTACTGAGTTTCCCAATGGTGAAAAGTGTCTATTTCTTGATACACTGTCATTGCATGAAACAAAATTGTAACACTTCTCACGGCCTTGTTTTTAACAACCATAGGCCATTCGGATTTTAAAGCAGTGCAACTGATATGGCAGAATTGCAAAATGCGTTCCGCAAATACTGTACGAAATTCAGCCAGTTCTTCAGTTTATTTACGAATGCGCTCAACCTCAGAAAAAATTCTAATTCGGTTTATTTCATTAAAACGATCCGCTGAATAATTTGCGACCACTGATTTCCATTGCCGGTGCGATAGCGCAGCCGGAGAAAATAAAATCCGGAGCGCAAAAACTGGCCATCGCGGTTTTTGCCATCCCAGTGCATTTCACCCAACCCGGCCTGCTGTGAACCTGTAAGCAGCGTTATTATTTCGCGGCCGGTTAGATCAAAAACCGCCAAATTCACCTCAGCATTTTGCGGCAAAGAGAAACGTATGCGCGCCGTCGTAAAAAACGGATTGGGATAGCTCGACAACGTGAAGGATGCGGGCAGCGCGGCTGCCGGTTTTGCCCCAACCTCCGCGTGAATTTGTTGGGTGGTAATGTCCTGGATATGCAGCCAATCGACGCCAAGATAACGATGCTCCGGCGGGTCATAAGCTTCGTTGATAAAAGCGATCGCCACTTCGTGCAAGCCGGCCGTGATATAAAAAGTACTCGCCAATTCGATGTAATTGGAATCAGCGACTTCGATAGTGGAACGCGTTTCCTGATTAATGCGAAGCTCGAGACGCGACCATTCACCGGCGGCCATGCGGCCATAAGCGCGCACGGTAAAACGATGCAGGCCGGCGCGCGGAAACTTTACATTCTCGGCCACATATCCGTTATCCCACAGCACCCATCCCGGTGCGCTTTCACTGCCGCCGGTTTTAATTGGCATGTTCTCGGCTTCCAGCCGGCGCTCAAATTGACGCGGCAACGTGGTAAAAGTTAAATCGCCCGTTCGCGACTCGTTATCATTATTATCGACGCTGCGCAGGCGCAAATGATAATGCGTGCTGTCTTGCAAATTCAATAACCACAGCCGGTGCGTCGTCACCAGCGCGGAGTCGGCTTGATTCAAACCATAATTCAGGGTGTGGCCATAATCAATCGCCGAAGTTGCCGGCTCATTCGTTTGCCAAATCACCAGCGCGCGATGGGCGGCAATGCTGTCGAGACGCACGGCGCTGATGATGGGCGCAAGCGAATCTGCCGCCAGCGTCTTGAACGTAAAATCCGAAGAAACGGTGCTGTTGTTCGCCGCGTCCCAATTCCACACGCGAAAATGATAAACGGTTTCCGGCAAAAGCGGCGTCACGACGATTTGGTGGTGAGTCGAAAAAATATTTCGTTGGGTTGCCCATTTGCCGTACTGCGCCGTCAAGCCATATTCCACCTGGCTGATCGCGGCTTCGTCGGTTTGCCAGGAGATCGTCGCGCGCTTCGAATTGATCTTGCTGCTCCGCACGTTCGCAATCGCCGGCGACGTCGAGTCCGGTGAAGGCCAGCGAACGCGATAAACATTGCCGTGCGTTTGGCCCAATTCATCGAAGCCGTTCTCGCCGTATAGATCGGTGAAATACAAACCGTCCGGCCCGCACGCCAAGCCGATGACGGTGGCTTTGCCGGCGCCGATATAATCGAGAAACAGCGAGTCGCTTACAACATTGCCGCTGGCGTCGAGATGAAAACGCTGAATTTTTTTGCCGCGCTCGGTCGGCCCCTGCCAATACGGCGGCCCGGATAACGCCGCAAAGAGATTACCGCGATATTCCGCCGGAAACGCGGTGAATTTGAGAAAATCAATCGCTACCGGCGACACGGTCGGATTCCACAAGTAAATCGCGCCTTTGGTTAAATCCTGCGACTCCAGGCCCCAGCCAAAATCTCCGCCGGGCGTGACTTTGATCAAACGATCATTATCTTCGGGGCCGTTATCGCTGAGATAAAGCCGGCCATCTTCTTCGCGCCACGCCGCGCCAAAAGGATTGCGCAAGCCGGTGGCGTAAATCGGCGTGTTGGGAAACGGATTATCAATCGGCAGTGAACCGTCCAAATTCAGTCGTAAAATTTTGCCGCGCCGATCGTGCAGGCTCGGCGCCGATTCGGGCACCCAACCGTCGCCGAGATTGGCGTAGAGTTTTCCATCCGGGCCGATGGTGAGCGCCTGAATCTGATGTGAAAATGCGGCGGCGACACCGGACATGATCGTCGTTTGCGTCGTCGCCGTGTGCCCGCCGTCCGCGCTGTGAAAACGCACGATGCGGTTGCGCCAATCGCCGTTGTCATCATAAACCATCGCCGCAAAAACGTCGCCGTTTTCCGGATCAACGACAATGCCGGTCACGCCCATTTCACCGCTGCCGGGAAATTCACCGACGGGATTGTAGTTGAGCAAATTAGTTGCATAAATTTGTTTTTGAAAATTGCGTTGCACCATCACAATGTCGCCGTGCAACAGTGTCACGTAAAAATACGGATCGGTCGGATTCGGGCCGGCGTTGGGCACAAATGCAATGTTAACGGGCAAATGCAAATCCGTCACCACGGCTTCAATCGTAAATCCCGGCGGCAATTGCCAATGCTCGCCCGAGTTGTTGACGGCGATTCGATAATTTTGCGCGAGTGTCGCGGGCGGCGATTGGCTGTCGCTAGCGCGAATTTGAAAATGATATTCTCCCGGCGCGTCCGAGATGCCGGCCAGATGGCCGGTGGCCGGATCCAAATTTATGCCGGGCGGCAATTCGCCGGCAGCAACGCTGAATTGATATGGCGGCAAACCGCCACGGACGACCAAACCGATATCATAAACGATGTTGATTTCCGCATTCGGCAGAGCCGGCGTGTGAAATTCGAGATCGGCATACGGCGGCGTGGGCATCGCCGTCGCGCCCTGATCAATCCAGCGGCCAATCAATTCGATTTCACTCGGCGTCAAGCTCGCCATTTTACTGCCGACGGCGGGCGCGGCGTTGGTGATTTTTTCATAAAGCCAACTGGCGGCGTGATTGCCGGGTTTGATTCTTTGCCAAGCCGGCGATTCAGTGCTGGCGACATTGATAATGTTTGCATAAGATCGGCCTGCCGTTAAAACCAATCCCGCCGGCGCCGTAGCGCCTTGATGACAGCGCACACAATGATCGTCAAACACACTTTGCACGTTCGCAAACGCCACGTTGCCGAGTG
Source organism: uncultured Cytophagia bacterium (assembly GCA_964447935.1). Taxonomy (GTDB): domain Bacteria; phylum Zhuqueibacterota; class Zhuqueibacteria; order Zhuqueibacterales; family Zhuqueibacteraceae; genus Zhuqueibacter. The sequence continues at coordinate 8,776 of CAYUVM010000099.1, forward strand.
GGCGCGTCGTAAAAATCGCGTCACCACTGATTGCGGAATCACCGGTGGAATCCGTTGAAATGACGCGATAATGATATGTGGTGTTCGCGCTCAATCCCAACAAGGACGCCGAATGACTCGTCACCAATGTCACGTTGAGCGGAGTCGAAGCGCCGTACCTGGTCGTGAGGCCATATTCAACTTGTGACGTGGCGGCTTCATTGGTTTGCCATTTGATTGTCGCTGTTGAAGTCGTTATTTGCTCAACCGAAATGCTCGAGATCACCGGCGGCGTCGGCGGGAGAAATTGAATTCTCAGCCAATCCACCCAGAGATTGCGATCACCGAACTCGTTGGAAAAATCATTCACATAAGCGATGGCAACCAAGTGCTTGCCCGCGGCAACGGCAAACTCGACGCCAAACTCCGCATCATCTGAACTGTTGACGGCAATGTTTTTTTGCGGCATACCGTCAATGCGCAGCTCGGCGACCGACCATTCTTCTTCAACGAAATCGCCATGGGCGCGCAAAGTGAAACGATGGCGGCCGCTTTGCGGAAAATCTACAGGCTGCGCAATCATACCCTCTTCCCAAAACATCCATCCCGACCATCGCGCTTCGCCGCTCGTTTTAATCGTCATGGCCTCAGCTTCCAGCGTCAACTCAAAAGGTGGCACTGGCTGGCTGAAAGCTGTTGCGGTTATCAATTTAACGAACGAAAGAAACACTAAAAAAAATAAAGCCGACCGTGTTATTTTCATATTAGCCTCGCACCAGCAGTAAAGACAAAATAATTCCCCAGCCGCTCCCAAAGAAGCAACGGCCGGGGAATCTATATAAAGACAAGCGGCGCGTGCCGCTTGTTCTGAGCAAGTTGTATAAACTTAATTGCCCGATGTCAAACTGAAGTTTGACACTCCACTTACTATTTCACCAGCAGCACGCGCTGCAGCAATTGTGACCACGAACCGTTGCGCCCGGCGCGATAGCGCAGCCGCACGAGATAAACGCCGGAACTAAGTTCCTCGCCGTTGCGACCGCGGCCGTTCCAGATCACTTCGTGATGGCCGGTGGCGCGTTCGCCATTGGCCAATTCGTTCAATTCGCGTCCGGCCACGTCAAAAATTTTGACTTCTACTTCAGCGGCACGCGGCAGCGCGAAACGGATTCTCGTGGCGACATTAAATGGATTCGGAAAATTTTGCAAAATAAATTGCTCCGGCGGCGCCGAGGGTGTTGACGCAGCGGCAGCCGCTTTCACCGCGCCACCCGCTGTGCTGCTGTTTTGAATATGCAACCAATCGACATATAAATTGCGGTTCAACGGCGGATCATAGATATCATTGATGAACGCGATCGCCACTTCATGCGCCCCAGCGGGGACGGTGAAGCTCGCCATGAAATCCGTATAATTTCCGTTATCGATATTGAGAGTCACGCGCGGAACTTGATCGATCCACAACTCGGCCATCGACCATTCACCATTGGCTTCCATGCCGCGGGCGCGCAACGTGAATTGATAGACGCCGGCGGCGGGAAAGCTCACATTCTCGGCGATATAACCATTTTCAAACAAAGCCCAACCCGGCGGCCGCGCATCGCCGGTGGTTTTGATCGGCATATTCTCGGCTTCCAACGTCACGTCCAATGTGGTGTTGACCAGATGCCGGGTGGTAAATTGACCGTCCGGCGAGGCCGCCGCATTGCCGCTCGCATCCAGGCTGCGGATGCGGAAATGATACAGCGTGCTGTCCGCCAATCCGCTCAACACGAGGCGGTGCGAGGTTGCGAACGCGGCATTGGAAACAGTGGCGCCATAAGCATTCGTCAAACC
>CAYUVM010000100.1:0-10508 GCA_964447935.1 uncultured Cytophagia bacterium
AATCCCTACCGTGAGCCGGGGTTGGAGCGTTATTGGGTGCCCTCGGTTTTTGAAAGCGCGCTGTTCGGCACCAAACTCGCGGATGCATTTTTTCAAATTCATATCGGCGGCGATCTGGCGTTTTTAAACGGCGCCATCAAAACCCTTATCGAGCGCGATTGGATTGACGCGCCCTTTATTCGTGATCACTGCGCCGGTTTTGATGAATTGAAACAAGCGCTCGCGCAACAGCCGTGGGAAATGTTGGAAAAATCTTCCGGGGCCTCACGCCAGGAAATGCAGCGCTTCGCCGAGATGCTGGCGCAAGCGCAGAGTGGCATTTTGGTTTGGAGCATGGGAATTACCCAGCATGCCAACGGCGTCGAGAATGTGAAAGCAATTATCAATCTCTGTCTCGCGCGCGGTTTTATTGGCCGCCCCCGCTGCGGCTTAATGGCCATCCGCGGCCACAGCGGCGTGCAGGGCGGCGCGGAAGTCGGCTGTGTGCCCAACCAATTTCCCGGCGGCGTGCCGGTAACGGCAGAAAGCGCCCAGTTCTTCGAAAAATTGTGGGGCTTTCCGGTGCCGGCAACGCCAGGCTTGAATGCGGTGGAAATGATCAATGCGGCGCACGAGGGCAAACTGGATTTGCTCTATTCGGCCGGCGGTAATTTTCTCGAAACCTTGCCGGAGCCGGATTTCGTGCGGGCCGCGCTGCAACGCGTGCCGTTGCGGGTGCATCAGGACATTGTGCTCTCGCCGCAAATGTTTGTCGAAGCAGCCGGCACCGTGGTGCTGCTGCCGGCGCGAACGCGTTACGAGCAAAAAGGCGGCGGCACGGAAACCTCGACGGAACGGATGATTTATTTCTCTCCAGAAATTCCAGGCCGGCGCATCGGGGAGGCTAAATCAGAATGGGAAATTTTTATGGAATTGGCGCAGCAGACTTATCCGGAGCGGAGTTCGCAAATTCATTTTGAAAATGCCAAACAGATTCGCGACGAGATCGCGAAGGCCGTGCCGTTTTATGTCGGTATTCAATACCTCAAAAAGCAAGGCGATGCCGTGCAGTGGGGCGGCATGCGGCTCGCCGACGGCCCGCATTTCACCACGGCGGATGCCAAAGCGCATTTCGCTGTGCTGACGCCCGTGGAGAAATACTTGGCCAAAGGGCAATTTAACGTCACGACCCGGCGCGGCAAGCAATTTAATTCCATGGTACAATCTGAATATGATCCCCTCACCGGCAGCCGCCGCGATGATGTGTTTATGAGTTCGGAAGATGCGCAGGAATTGGGCTTACTTGAGGGCGCGCCGATCACGCTTAAAAATGAGCTTGGCGAATTTCGCGGACGCGTGAAAATCGTCGCGATTCGCCCCGGCAATTTGCAGGTGCATTGGCCGGAGGGCAATCATCTCATTCGCCGTGGGGTTGTTGATCCGGCGTGCGGGATTCCGGATTATAATGCCATTGTTGAAATCGTCAAATCGACCGAGAATGCCAACCCGGCTTTGGATAAAACTTGAATTACGGAACGATGACCTAATGCTCGCAATCGTGCGGGCACTGCACCCAAGGCGAATCCTACTATACAGTTTTCGATGCATTTCTATATTTTAGCCGGTGGCCAAAGCCGCCGTTTCGGTCAGAACAAGGCGCTTTTTGTTTTTGAAGGACGGACCATCATCGAGTACCTCATCGCCGCAATTCCGTCGGCATCCGAAATCTTTCTCATCACCAATTCTTCTAACGAATATGCGCATTTAAAGTTACCAGTCATATCTGATCATTATCCCGGCTGTGGTCCGCTGGCAGGAATTCATGCGGGCCTGGCGCATTCACCCCATGAATGGAATTTTTTTCTCGCCTGCGATTTTCCGTATTTACAACCTTCCACCATCCAAGAAATCCTTTCTGCTCCTCGCCACGCACAGATTATTTTACCACAACCGCCGGAAGGTTTGCAGCCACTTTGCGCGCTGTGGTCGAAAACCACATTAGCGGCCGTTGCAGAGGCGCTGCAAAAGCAAGAATATCGCGTGCAAACGCTTTTAGCCAAACTCAGCCTTCAACCCGTTGTGTTGTCCGATCCGCACACACTGTTTAATTTAAACACCTCGCAGGATTTACTCAAACTGCTGTCCCGCCGCAGTTAATTTGCTGCAACACTATTTTAGCTTTTGTCATAAGTTTTCCGCAAATCGCTACTCCCTCCTGTATAGTTTATGAAATGCACGATTGGTCACGTGATTTTATCAATAGACGCCTTATGAATAGACGCCTGGCGCGCCACTTTCTTACGGAGGAGAACGCATGAAACGAGCATTGATGCTTTTGAGTCTTTGCGCTTTGGGCGCTGTGGAAAACGGGTGGCCCCAAAAGGAAACTCGCCGGTTGATCGGTGAGGAGCGGGCGCAACAGCTTGCCGTGAGCAAAGTTGGCGCCGGACGCGTAGAGTTTACTGAACGGAAAGTTAAAGCGGCAAAAACAGTTTATGAAGTTTATGTGATGCAAGGTGATACGCTGTGCAAGGTCACCATCGACGGCTATACGAGTGCGATTGACACCTTTATCGTCGATCCAATGACCGGCCGCGACCGGCTGCAAGCCCGTGTTCTATCGCAAAAGCGGGCGGCATTGGCGGCAAAGGCAACAGTTAGCGGGGTTATTTTACGCTGGCGTCTCCGCTATGAAAGCGAGAAATGGTTCTACCGTTTTCAGATTGAAACCCCGAAAGGACAAATCAAGGAAGTTTATGTCGACGAATATGATTTTAAAGTTACGCGCATAAAAATGGTGCACGCGCTCGACACCGATATCGCCAACATCTCGGCAAGTCCCCAACCCAATTAGCTAGCGGTCAATTCCACACTCGCAAAAATTCATCGCACTCAGTTTTCCGTGACAATGACTTTTTGATACCTTTTCTTGCCGGCGCGCAACAACAACGCGCCATCTTGCACATCGCTTAAATCGACTTTCTCTTCGACGGCGAGAATGCGGCGCTGATTCACATTCGCCCCGCCGCCAGTAATGAGCCGCCGCGCGTCGCTTTTTGAACTCGCGAGTCCCGCCGCAACGAACAAATCAATCACACTCATTCCCTGTTGAAAATTTTGTTGGGGCAAATGAATTTGCGGCACCTCATCCGAAGCCCCACCCGCGCCAAACAGAGCTTGCGCCGCCTCACGCGCCTGTCGCGCCGCTTCTTCACCGTGCACATTTTTTGTTACTTCAAAAGCGAGCGCCGCTTTGGCCTGGCGCAAATCCGCGCCTTGCAGCGCCTCAAGGGTTTTGATTTCTTCGAGCGGCAAAAACGTAAAATATTTCAAAAACCGCCCAACATCGCGATCATCAACGTTCACCCAGTATTGGTAAAAATCATACGGTGAAAATTTTTCCGCTTCCAACCAAACCGCGCCCGCCGCAGTTTTGCCCATTTTCTTGCCGTCCGCCGTCGTAATCAACGGCGTGGTCAGCGCATCGACTGCGGCGCTCTCCAACCGGCGAACTAAATCCACGCCGGCCAAAATATTGCCCCATTGATCGTTGCCGCCCATTTGCAGCGTGCAGCCGTAACGGCGATACAACATCAAGAAATCATACGCCTGCAAAATTTGATAATTAAATTCGATGAAAGACAGGCCGGTTTCCAGACGCGCTTTATAAGCCTCCGCAGCTAACATACGGTTGACGCTAAAATGCCGTCCAATATCGCGCAGAAAATCAATATAATTCAAACCCAGCAACCAATCCGCATTGTCAACCATCAGCGCACGGCCGCCATCGAAATCGAGAAAGTGGCTGAGTTGGCGTTTGATATTTTCGCCGTTCGCCGCAATTTTTTCGCGGGTGAGCATTTGGCGCAATTCCGTTCTGCCGCTCGGGTCGCCAATCATCGCCGTGCCGCCGCCTAAAATGGCAATCGGTTTATGCCCGTAACGCTGCGCAAAAGCGAGCGCCATAATCTGCACCAAACTCCCCGCGTGCAAGCTGTCTGCCGTCGGGTCAAAACCGATGTAACAGGTAATTTTCTCTTCAGCCAATTTTTTACGCAAGGCAGCTTCATCGGAAACTTGCTGGATGAAGCCACGCGCTAAAAGTTCGTCGTACAGGTTTGACATAAGCCGAAAGACTAAAGGTTCTTACTTCCACTCGCGCCGGGCATTGAAGACGCGCTTTTTCTCGCGATCCGCTTCGCGTTTGGCAATGGCCTCGCGTTTATCATACTCTTTTTTGCCCTTCGCCAGCGCCAGCTCAAGCTTGACTTTGCCGTTTTTAAAATAAAGCTGCAACGGCACCAGGGTTAACCCGGTTTCCTTGGTTTTGCCGATGAGGCGGCGAATCTCGCTGCGATGCAACAGCAATTTACGGTCGCGTTCCGGGTTGTGATTATTGATATTCCCGTGCGAATAAGGGCTGATGTGCATGCCATACAGCCACACTTCATTGTTGCGCAACGCGGCGTACGAATCTTTAAAATTCACCCGCCCTTCGCGCAGGCTTTTCACTTCCGTGCCGGCGAGAGCCAAGCCCGTCTCATACTTTTCCAGCAATTCGTAATTATGCCGGGCTTTGCGATTGTAGGCAATCTGTTTTTCTTCTGATTTTGGCATATGGCTATTGGGGTATCCGGATTTTTGAATCCTGCGGACGCAGTCGCCCGAATACAAAATCCTGTCTTTCCAAAAGAAAAGCCAGAATTGTTCATTCTGGCTTTGTCGTGCCGAAGGGGGGACTCGAACCCCCAAGGGCGTACGCCCACTGCGCCCTGAACGCAGCGCGTTTACCAATTTCACCACTTCGGCAAATCAACAATACATCACTCGTGAATCCTGCGTCTCCCGTGTGCGGGACGCGTTTACCAATTTCACCACTTCGGCGGCTTGACTCGGTTTTACAATATATCAAACCGCACCAAGAAAGTCAAGATTTTTGTCGATGGAAATTTTTGATTTTCACAATAGCCGATTCCCATTCGCCACCAAACTGAATTCGCAACTAAGAAAGTTCGCAGCACGACGGCAGTAGAGCATGCGCGAGAGGAAAATCTCAAAATATTCCGCGACCGGCGAAATCTTGGTATCGAGCGTCAAATCGAGCGCAATAACGCGCTTCTCGCGATCGACTTGCAGCTTGCTGTTTTCCACGGCGTAATTGACGCGGTCGTGAATGTCAAATTTGATCATTGCGGGATTGCGCACGCGCGAGCGGTGCACGTCGGATTTGTCGGCGATGATCAAACCCGCGGAGATATTGCTCACCGGCTCGCAGCTCACTTCATCGTGGCTGCCGATGGCGGCGACGATCTGCGTGATTTCCTCCGGCGGCATGTTCATGCCGAGCAACAGTGTATGCGCCAGCACCGCCCCGGTGAAGGAATGATTGACGCGGTTAAACACATTGCCGATGTCGTGCAAATAGCCGGCAATCGCCGTCAACTCCGCTTCGCGTTCGTTGAGGCCGAGATCAAGCAAAATACCGCGCGCATTTTTCGCGACGAGGCCGCAGTGCCGGCGGCCGTGCTCGGTGTAGCCGACGACTTCGAGATATTGATCGGCGCGCGCAATATACGCGTCAACCAATGAATTTTTCTTGACCTCTTCGATGGTGATGATCAAACCGTTCTCCTTAAACTTGCAATACTATAAAAACAATACAGCGTGTTAGCTCCAAGTAAAACTGTTTTGCAAGAACGGATTTTCTCTCCGTTCAATTCCAATCGTGGTTTCCTCCCCATGTCCCGGCAAAACGCGGGTGTGATCGGGGAGGGTCATCAGCTTTTGGCGAATCGATTGCATCAACGTTTCATGCGAGCCGGAAGGCAAATCCGTGCGCCCGATCGAACCTTGAAAGAGCACGTCGCCATCAACCGCAATGTCTTCACCGTAAAGCACGATGCTGCCCGGCGAATGGCCGGGCGCGTGCAGTATTTTCATTTGCACATCGCCGAAACGCACTTTATCGCCTTCAGCAAGGAACCCGTCCACGCGTGGCGGCGCCGGCGGCGGAAAGCCAAACATCTGGGCTTGATGGGGCAATCTTTCCAGCAACGGCAAATCATCGCGGTGCATGAACAGCGGTAATTGCAAACTTTCCTGTACTTCTTTGGCATGCCAAACGTGATCAATGTGGGCGTGCGTCAGCACGATCCGTTCGGGTTTAACTTTTAGCGCCGCAACGGTTTGCAGAATGAGATCGGCCTCATCACCCGGATCAATGAGAATGCTCGCCAATGTTTTGTCGCACCAGAGAATGTAAGCATTCATCGCAAACGGGCCGACGGTGAGCGCTTTGTATTGTAGAGACATATCGTTTAAAACGTAATTCGTAAAACGTAATGCGTAATTGGTATAAAACTTTTTATTTTTCTAACGCGTTAAACTGTGCTTGCCGCGCTTTCAGCTTTTCCACTCTTTCGTATTCGATCACAAAATCACCCAAGCGTTCATCTTCTTTGCGGCCGCCGTGAAAATCCGACCCGCCGGTTTCGAGCAAATTGTAAGTTTGCGCCAAGCGCCGGTACAACTCCCGCTGCGTCAACGAGTGTTTCGGATGCACGATTTCAATGCCGTCCACGCCGGCGTTGATCACATCGAGAATGACGCTCTCCGTCAAATTTTGCCCCGGATGCGCCAGACACGCAAGTCCATGCGCTTCGTGAATGATCGTCACGGCTTCGGCGGCGGAGATGCGAACTTTGGGGACGAACGCCGGTTTGCCGTCGGCGATGAAACGATTGAAAGCTTCATAATATGAGGAGACGTGTCCGGCTTCCACCAACGCGTCGGCAATGTGCGGCCGGCCGATGCTGCCAGCGCCGGCTTTGCGCAAAACAGTTTCTAACGGCACGGCATAACCTAGCGCCTCCAATTTCTCCAAAATGCGATGAACGCGCCGCAAACGCTCGCCCTGGAAAAAGCTGAGAAACTCCAACAACCGCGAATGACGAAACTCGAGGAGATACCCGAGAATATGAATATCAAAACCATTGTGCGAAACGCTCAACTCGACGCCGGCAATCACTTCCACCCCGAGCTGCCGGCCAGCGCTGATCGCGGCTTCGAGCGCGCCGACGTCATCATGGTCGGTGATGGAAATCGTGCGTAATCCGGCTCTGGCAGCCAGTTGCACCACTTGCTCCGGCGGCAACAGGCCGTCGGATTGATTGGTGTGAATGTGCAAATCGACCTTGCCATTGGCTGTCATGAGGGATTGTGCTTTCTTAACAAAAACGTTTGTAGTGGCCCCTTCCGGGGCATACGATGTCTTTCTAAAAACTGCTTATAAAATAAAATCAGCGCCTGAAGGCGCGACTATGAACGAGTTACACTTTCGGCAAAGTCACACCTTGCTGCGATTGATATTTACCCTTTTTATCGGCATACGAAATCAGGCACTGCTCGTCGCTTTCAAAAAAAAGAATTTGGGCAATGCCCTCGTTGGCGTAAATTTTAGCCGGCAGCGGCGTGGTGTTGGAAATTTCCAGCGTGACGAAGCCTTCCCAACCTGGCTCGAGCGGCGTGACATTCACAACTTGCCCGCAGCGCGCGTAGGTTGATTTTCCAACGCAAACAGTCATCACATTGCGCGGGATGCGCATGTATTCGACCGTCCGTCCTAAAATAAAGCTGTTCGGCGGAATGATGCACACTTCACCTTTGAAATCAACGAAGGCTTTGGGATCAAAATTTTTCGGATCAACCACGGCGCCAAACACGTTCGTAAAAATTTTAAACTCGTCGGCGATGCGGACATCATAACCATAAGAAGAGAGGCCAAACGAAATCACGTTCTGACGAACCTGTTTCTCTTCAAACGGCGAGATCATGCTTTGCTCGAGCGCCATTTTTTTAATCCATCGATCCGCTTTGATACTCATAGCTGGTTTCTGGTTGCTGGTTGTTGGTTGAGGTGTTATTGGTTGCTGGTTGCTTGTCATGTGGGTGCGCCCACAAGGTTACCCGAGTTGAGCAAAGCCACCCTGAGCGCAGTCGAAGGGTGACTTCGCATTTAATTCGCCGCGGCTTCGCCAATGGCGGCTTTCATTTCTTTCGACAGCGCGATTCGCGAAATCCAAATGCTAATTTCATACAACACCAGCAAGGGCAGAACGAGCAGCATCATGGTAAAAGCGTCCGTTGAAGGCGTCAGCACGGCGGCGCCGACAAAAATGGCGACGATGCTGTAGCGCCGCTTCTGCCGCATAAATTCTGGCGTCAGCAAACCGATCTTGGTGAGGAAAAAAGCGATCACCGGCATTTCAAACACGAGGCCGAAGACGATCAGCAAAATCGTGACGAACCCAAAGTATTCGTCGATCGAAACCATCGGCGTCAACACGTCGGATTGAAACGTCAACAAAAATCCCAAGCCGTACTTCAACACGACATAATAACAAAACATCGCACCGGCCATGAAGCAAAGCGTCGTGAAGAACACCACCCACACGGCGATCCGGCGCTCGCGCCTCAACAACCCGGGCGCAATAAATTGCCAAATTTGAAAAACGATGACCGGAATAGAAAACAAAATGCCGACGGTGAGCGCCAGCTTGATGTAAATCATGAAGCCGCCGGTCGGGTTGGTGAAAATCAAACGCACGTTCTCCAACGTTGCCGGATCCTGCACTTTGCTTTTCGCAAGCGCAATGGCGTCCCGATAAGGCATCACGAGAAAATCGAAAATGCGTTCGATAAAAAACCAGCTCAGGGCGGTGAAAAACGCCACGGAGAGCAGCGCTTTGATGAGGCGTGAGCGCAATTCCTCGAGGTGTTCGAGAAACGGCATCTCTTTTTCATCGGACTTTGCGCCGCGGTTCGCGGCCGGGGTTTGCTCGGTAGCCATCAGCGTTTTTCTTCGAGTCCTTTAAGCTCTTCCAGAAATTCTTCCTTGGCCTGAAATTTACGATAAACCGAGGCGAAACGCACGTAAGCGACTTCGTCGATTTCGCGCAACTGCGCCATGATTTGCTGGCCAACCTGGCGCGAGCTGACTTCCTCGCGATTGTTGTCGCGCAGACTGCTTTCGACTTTATCGACCAAACGATTGATCGCGTCCATGGACACCGGACGCTTGCTGCAGGCCGTCTGCACGCCGCGCAAAATTTTGTCGCGGTCAAACGTCTCGCGACGACCATCGCTTTTCACGACCATTAATGGCGTTTCTTCGACATACTCTTTCGTCGTGAAACGCCGTTCGCAGGCGAGACACTCGCGCCGGCGCCGCACCACCCGGCCTTCGTTGCTCGAGCGCGAGTCGATCACTTTGCTGTCCGCAAATTCGCAATAAGGACAACGCATAGATTAAAAAAAGATAAAATGAAAAAAGCTAAAAAGATAAATTTAAAGTCAGAGCAAATCTTGATAAAGCGGAAAACGACGGCTGAGATCGAGCACTTGCGCGCGGACGCGGTCGAGGATCGATTCGTTATTAATATCCGACAGAATTTTGTCCATCAAAAAGGCGATTTCGCGCATTTCATTTTCTTTCATGCCGCGCGTGGTGAGCGCCGGCGTGCCGATACGAACGCCGCTGGTCACCGTTGGCGGCTGCGGATCGTTCGGCACCATATTTTTATTCACCGTCATGCCCGCGGCTTCCAGCGCGGCTTCGGCGTCTTTGCCGGTGAGCTTACGGTTGCGCAAATCCAGCAGCATGAGATGATTGTCGGTGCCGCCGGAAACGATCTCATAACCGAGATCGATTAGCTTTTGCGCCAGCGCCTGCGCGTTGCGAATCACCTGCAGCGAATATTCGGTAAACTCGGGTTGCAACGCTTCGCGAAAGGCCACCGCTTTCGCCGCGATGACGTGCATCAACGGGCCGCCTTGAAAACCGGGGAAAACATTAGAGTCAACGATCTCCGACCATTTTTTGGCGCGGCCCTTCGGGGTGGTGAGGCCAATATCATTCTCGTCGTCTTTGCCGATGAGAATCATGCCGCCGCGCGGCCCGCGCAGAGTTTTGTGCGTGGTGGTGGTGACGACGTGGCAATGCGGCAGCGGGCTGTCGAGCAATTTCGCGGCGATGAGGCCCGCCGGATGCGCGATGTCGGCAAATAGCTTCGCTCCCACTTCATCGCCAATCTCACGGAACGTTTTGTAATCCAATTGCCGCGAATACGCGCTGGCGCCAACGATAATCATTTTCGGTTTTTCACGCCGCGCCACTTCACGAACGTTGTCCATCTCGATGCGGCCGGTGCTGGGATTGACGCCGTACGCTACGATGCGAAACAGCCGTCCGGAAAAGTTCACCGGGCTACCGTGCGTCAAATGGCCGCCGTGGGCGAGATTCATGCCGAGCACGGTGTCGCCCGGCTTAAGAAATGCGAAGTAAGCGGCGATATTCGCCTGGCTGCCGGAGTGCGGCTGCACGTTCGCGTATTCCGCCTCGAATAATTTGCAAGCGCGCTGACGCGCCAAATCTTCCACTTGATCGACGTACTCGCAGCCGCCGTAATAGCGCTTGCCGGGATAACCTTCGGCGTATTTATTCGTCATCGGTTGTCCCATCGCTTCGAGCA
>CAYUVM010000101.1:0-10434 GCA_964447935.1 uncultured Cytophagia bacterium
GAATACCTTTGCTGTACGCGTAGCCCATCACGCCGATGATCGAGCCGCCGCTGGCCAGCGTCGCCATGATCGCCATCGCGTTCATCATCGTGCCAATACGCCGGCCCGCCACCCAATATTCATCGCGCGAACCCAACACTTTGCGCGACGCCAGCAGCCCAATGCCGATGCAGGAGAGCATATAGGCGATGACAAGGATATATTCGATGGTCATTGTTCTTCTCTTTCGCAGGAGTGTCAAACTTAAGTTTGACACTCCGTTTCTATTTTTTCAGAGTCCGGCTTTGTCGAATCAACCGAAACAGTGCAATCGTCGGCGAGAGAATCATCAGCGCGGCCATCATCCACCCGAATAACGCCATGCCGGAAATTTGGATTTCCTGTATCCACGGCAAAAATGAAATAACGGAAAAAAGAATAATGGTGAGCAAAAACCAGCGGTCACCGCTGGGCATGGGGAAAAATTGGGACATACTCCCTCCGCGCTAGTACTCAGTATTCAGTAACAGAAGTAATCAGTAGTTTAAACGCAGACATCAAAACCCATAATTCACCGCCCCACTCAATCGCTGATTCACCGCCAATCGCTTCCAAGTTTCCGCGCCCATTTTTTGAACATACGTGGCGCGATCGGGCAAGCCATAAATCCATTCGTCGAGATAAGCTTGCATGCTCTTCTCATCTTTGGAAATTGTATCCCATTGGAGATAGAAATCATTATCGCGGTCGTAATAGCCCTGCGCGAAACTCGGATGCGCGCCGTACGGCTCAACGACGACAGCATTGACAAGCAGGCCCGGAATCACAGTGCGATTCGGATCGGCGCGGATAACTTGTTCGTCAACCATTTCTTCAACGGCGACGATGACACGCTTGGCCGCAAACGCCGCTTCTTTTTGCACGCCGAGCAAGCCCCAGATTTGCGCATTGCCATTGGCATCGGCGCGTTGCGCGTGCACGATGGTGATGTCCGGATGCAATGCCGGCACGGCATTTAACTCTTCGCCGGTGAACGGACATGTGACCGTGCGAATATTCGAATTCACTTTCGGCAAATCACTGCCGCGATACGAACGTAGCGGCATAAATGGCAACTTCGCCGCGCCCGCGTAAATGCGCATCGCCATGCCGAAATGCGAATACTCGTCGATCTCAATCGCATGCGGTTTGTTCTGCTCAACCGCACGGCGCAAGGCATGTAGCGGCCCGACCCCGGGATTGCCGGCCCACGAAAAAATCAATTTGCGCACGCAACCGGCGGCAAGCATTTGATCATAAACCAAATCCGGCGTCAAGCGGCAAACCGTTAAATCTTTTTTGCGCTGGCGAATAATCTCGTGTCCGGCGGCAAAGCAAATGAGATGCGTGAAACCTTCAATCATCACCGTGTCGCCATCTTGCACAAATTGGCGGATGGCGCCGGACATGGACATGACTTTGGAAGTGCTCATAATAATTTCTTAAAAATTTATCCAACAGGGTTTGCTTTGATAGAACAAAAAATTTTACTCCGAATTATCCGCAAAAGCTAAACCAAGAAGGCACAAAGACGCGAAGAAAAGCTTTGCTTCGTGCCTTCGTGTCTTGGTGGTTATGAATTATTCAGATTTAAAACTGCTGGCATTCGCTTTTAAATTTGTAGTAACTCTCAGCCGTGTCAACTGGATTACTTCATCACCGTCCGACTCTGCTCACGCATGAATTGCTGCACGTAGTACGGACCACAGGCGCCTTTGCCGGTGCTGCCGCTTCCTTTCCAGCCGCAGAACGAGTTGACGCCGGGCCACGCGCCGGTGGTGGCGCCGCTGCGGCGGTTCGCGTAGGTCACGCCAGCTTCAATATGGTCGAAGAAATAATCGAGTTCTTTTTTATTCTTGGAATAAATTCCAGCGGTGAGGCCATATTCGGCTTTATTAGCCAGCTTCATCGCTTCCTCCAACGAATCGACCGTCGCCACCGCGAGCACCGGCAAAAAGAGTTCTTCGTAGAACAAACGGTGATGGCGCGGCAAACCTTCAATGATTGTCGGCGTCACAAAAAAGCCGTGTGCAAAGCCTTCGCCGGTAAGTTGCTCACCGCCGGCGACGATGGTGCCGTTGCCGTCTCTTGCTTCGCTCACGGCTGCGGCAAATTTGTCATACGCGCCGCGATTGATGACGGGGCCGAGATAAACCTCGCGCTGGCTCGGATCGCCGATTTTAATTTTCGCGGTTTTCGCCAAGAGTAAATCCATAAATTTGTCTTTGACTTTTTGATGCACGTAAACGCGCGAGCAGGCGCTGCACTTTTGGCCTTGCAAACCAAACGCAGATTTCATCACGCCTTCCGCAGCCATATCTAAATCCGCCGTCGGCATCACCACCGCCGGGTTCTTGCCACCCAATTCAATGATCGTCGGGCGAATAAAGTTTTGACTGAATTCATGAAAGATGTGCATGCCGACATTTTTCGAGCCGGTGAAAACAATGCCGTCGAGTTTCGGATGTTGCACCAATTCTTCGCCAATTTTGCGGTCGCCGGCGATAAAATTAAACACCCCGGCGGGCAGCCCGGCTTGCTGCAAAATTTCCGCGAGGCGATAGCCAATCCACGGCGTGCTGTGCGAAGGTTTGAACACCACGGTGTTGCCCGCAATCAATGCGCCCGCACTCATGCCGGTGGAAAGCGCCAATGGAAAATTAAACGGCGCGATCACGCCCCACACGCCATAAGGCCGCAAAACACTGCGCGTGTCTTCCTGCGGCGTCAACTTCGCGAGCGGCATGCTGAAACCATTCGCCTCAATGATTTGCTGGCAATAATAATCAATCAAATCCGCCGATTCTTCAGTATCGCCAATCGCTTCAAGACGGTTTTTGCCGGCTTCGAGACTCATGATCGCCGATAATTCATATTTATGTTTGCGCATCAACGCCGCGGCTTTGCGCATGATCTGCACGCGCTTGCGATAATCCGTCGCGCTCCATTTGGGAAACGCCAGCCGCGCGGCTTCGACCGCGGCATGCATTTCTTCTTCAGTGGCTTGGCGAAAATTTGCCAACACTTCGCGCGTGTCCGCGGGATTGGTGCTCGCAAACACGTCGCCGCGGCCGCGAATTGGGCGGTTGTTGATCAGATGCGGGTACGTTTTTCCCGTTTTCTTTTTTACCGCCGTCACCGCTTTATCATACTCGCGATGAAATGCGTCCATGTTCGCGCCGAGGGTGCTGTAGGTGATTTTGAATTGTTTGGGCATGAGGATTCCTTCTCCTAAAAACTCTTAATTATACTCCTACTCTTTCTCGTACTCGTCTTAAAAGCGAGTGTGAGTATGAGAAAGAGAATGAGCATCGTTCTGTGAATTAACCAGCAATCGTTTGACAACGAAAAACCGCATCAACAAGTTCTGCAAAATTTTCCTGAACGTCAAGTTTTTCAACTCGCGGTTGAAAAGCCCGATGCAACTGTAACGACGCGCTGGCCAAATCATTGTGGCGCTCATCTTCGCGATTGAATTTTGGCAACGCCAGTTGCTCGACAACTTTTTTGGATAATCCGCGTTTGCTCTTGCCGCTGCGCGCGCTAAGAAATTTACCAACCAATTCCGAGTTTAGCAAGGCACAAACAAAATGCGCTTCAGTTCGATCGGTGAACGGCATATAGTAGATTGTACCGTCGGGAATGATCGTTTTTGGCCCAAGCCGGGGATCGTTGATTTCTTCGATAACGGCAAAGCGCGGCTGGAATCCCAAACCGACCCAGCAAACTTTGTACGGCGCGTGTGTGTATGAGCCGAGTCCGAATAATCCGTAAAAAGGTTTGTTGAGAAAAACTTTGGAGCGACGCGCAGCAAACTGCGGAGCGAAATGTTTCAAAAAAGCATGCGTCAACGGAAACCGCTCGATCAATTCCTTTTCATTATCTTCACCGGCTTTGCGTTGTGGCAGGAGAACATAAAAATGCCCGTCTTTTCCCCATTGCTTTAAATGGCGCGGCTGCAAAAATGGATAAATCCACTTCGGCTCGATTTCATAAATAGTTTCATCGGCCAGCCGTTGAATGCGCAAACGATTTTTATTTTTTTCGAGAACGCGAAGAATTAATATTGCAGCGGCATCGTGTTTAAGACCGTGCCGAATTTCATAAGGATTAGGCCCTTCCATGAATTGCGTCACGCGCCATTCGCTTGAAATCACAATCCACGCCGAAGATGTATCAGCCAATGCACTTGGTTGTGCACGCTCGGTTTTGATTTCAAGGTGGCCGTTCGGCTGTGACCAAATTTCGTAATCGACCGGATAAGTTGTCGCCGCGCCTTTTTCTAAAACAAGAATCGCGGTTTCATTGCCAATGCCAAATGGATCGAGGGCACGCAAATCGGCTGCTTGGCGCACGCGCAGCGGCGTAATCTCGCCGCTGGAACGGCGAATCGCAAAACGCCGAAAGGCCTTGCCGGCAACATTCGTCAGCAGCGGCTGTTTAATGACGAAGCTGCAAATGCCGTTTTGTTTTAAATACCGGTCAATCGTCACCAGCGTAAATGTCGAGAGATAATCGTCATTGCTGTGGCCGAGCCGTGCCGCTTGGCCGTGAAAATCGAATAAAACATATTGCGGCAACAACTCGTTCTCCAGCCGCTGCCGATAAACCGGCGGCAAGCAATTCCAACTGATCCACGGCGGGTTGCCAATTAAGTAATCGCAGCCGCCGGCCAAAATCTTTTGCAACGCGGCGGCCGCCGTGTTGCCGTGCGGCGTTTGAAAAACGGAGTCGTAATGAAAAATCGGCAGTTCTATCTCGGGCAGCGGGAAATCAAAATGTTTCGATAAAAGTAAAAGAAAATTCAAACGCGCGGAGAGTACGCTGAGAGGATTGAGATCACAGCCGATGACGGAATTGAACAAATTAACCAACGGCGAATGATTTTCAATTTTACGCGCTGCTGTTGCCAATAAAAAAATTCCCGAGCCACAACCGGGATCGAAAACGGTTTTATCAACTTCACCATTGAATCCCGACATTGTCATCGTCTTATTCGCCAGCCAATCCGGCGTGAAAAATTCGCCGAGATCGTGGCGGATGTTACTGGGGATGATGGCTTGATATAAATCAGTCAGAATATTTTGCCAATCGGAAGCGGCAAACGCTCCGGAAATCTCGCTGGAAAAATCCAAGAGTTTTGCCAACTTCGTTTCCGAATATGTGGCGAGGATTCCTTGATCCCAAAGCGCGGGCAAGAAATTACGAACCCCAAATTCCTGCTGATAAAATTTCGGATCGGCGAGGGCAAAAACAAATTCAGTATTGGATCGAAAAATTTGTTTGTGTTTTGGATAAAAGTGCTGCACGATGAGGGCACGAGCAAGCAGACCATAGGTGGTGTGCAGCGCAAAAACCAATTCGCTGGGTGAGGCCGTGACGCACAAGCGTTTGGCGTAATCGACGCCATGATCCTGCATTTGAGGCCGCACAAAAACTTCGCCATAAAGCGCGGCAACTAAAGTCTGCCATTTCTCAAAAGCATGTGCGCCACGTTCGGATGATAATGAAGCGATCACATACTCGACGGTGTCGTGCAACATCGCGAAGAGTTGCGGGCGACGCCAAAGAAATTTTTGACGGAATGATACAGAGGCAGAAGTTGTCGCGTTGATTTGGGTCACAAGCAAGGAACGGTGTTTTTAGAAGGGTTAATCCCGCGTCCAGCCGCGTTTATGTTGAATCTCATCGACGACGATATCCAACACGCGCGCGAGCGTATTGACAATTTCTTGTATTTGTTCGGCCGTCACGATAAACGGCGGCGCGAGTATAATGAGATCACCGTCTTTGCCATCTACGTGTCCAACGTTCGACCACACCACGAGGCCATGCGCGAGCGCGGTCGCGGAAATTAATTCAACAATACGCCACGCCCGAGGAAACGGCTTGTGCGTGGCTTTGTCTTGCACGAACTCAATTCCCGCCAGCAAACCGCGCCCGCGAATATCGCCGACCAACGGATGCTCGGCCAATCGCGCTTGCAATTCGCCATGCAACAATTCGCCCATTTCTTTGCAACGGCTGAGCAAATCATGTTGCTGCAAATAATGGATTGTCGCGAGTCCGGCGGTGCAGGCGAGCGGATGATTTGCAAAAGTTTGCGCATGCAAAAACTCACTGCCGCTCTCGCGAATGGTGGTGACAATTTCTTCGCGCGTGACCATCGCCGAGAGCGCGACATAGCCGCCGGTGAGGCCTTTGCCCACGAGCAAAACATCCGGCGTCACGCCGTAGCTGGAAATCGCAAACCAATCGCCGGTGCGGCCCATGCCGCAGAGAATTTCATCGGCAATAAAAAGGATATCGTGCTTGCGGCAAATTTCCAGGAGGCGCGGATAATATTGCTCCGGCGGAACTGCCGCGCCGCCGGTAGAACCGAGCACGGGTTCGGCGATAAAGGCGGCGACGGTGTTGGGATCGGCTTTTTGAATCGCCAGCTCCAACTCCTGCGCGCATTCGTAATCGCATTGCGGAAAGGTTTTGCCCCACGAGCAGCGATAACAAACCGGTGGCGGAATTTTGGGATGATCGATGTACAGCGGCTCAAAGACGGTGCGGTAATGCTGGCGGCCGCTCACGCCCATCGCGCCGAGCGTGTTGCCGTGATAACTCGGCATACGGCTGATGACTTTGAATTTCGTGGACTGGCCTTTGGCCACCCAATATTGCCGCGCCAATTTCATCGCCGCTTCGGTTGCTTCGGTGCCGCCGGAGATAAAAAATGCTTTGTTGAGTCCGGCGGGTGCAATCGCGCACAACTCGCGTGCTAATTCTTCCAGCGGCTCGTGGGTGAATTGCATGCCGCTGACATACGCCAGCTTCGCTGCTTGCTCACCGATGGCTTGGGCGATCTCGGCATTGCCATGCCCGACATTTATGACCATCGCGCCGCCGGAAGCGTCGAGATAGCGCCGATCTTCGTTGTCAAAAAGATATACGCCCTCGCCGCGCACGATGCACGGGAAGTGATAGCGCAGCTTGCGATAGAGAACGTTGCCGTGCGGATAGGCAAATTTTTTGTGTGAACTCATAGGCGGACATTTAATGTTTCAAACAGTATTCGGAGGCGGAAGTTTATGATAGTTCTTGATCGGGCAAAGTCATTTTGTAAAGATAATTTCTCTGTGCACAAAATCAAGTCTTTTGTTCGCCTGCAAAAATAAAAACGCCACCGGCAAATTGCCGATGGCGTCCAGTCTCGGTGGAGACGGCGGGAATCGAACCCGCGTCCGAAGGCCAGTCAAAGAGAACTTCTACATACATAGTCGCTTGATCGATCTCGCGGCGGCGACCTCAATCGACAAGGGTCGTTCGACGCCAGCCTTTAAATCTCGCCACGAGCAGCAAGGCGGTGCACGCGGCCAGCCACCAAGGCTGACGCTTACTCCCGCGTGGGTGGCGCAGTTGGGGTAAGCGGGTCACCTAAGTATTAGTTAGGCAGCCAAAGCATACGCATAATTGTCTGCGTTTAAAAATTTGCCCAGCTTATTAACGAGGGGCCAGACGACCTCGGTATGCCGCTCTCGATTCCTCGACCCCCGTCGAAACCATGTCGTCCCCGTTTGCATTATAGCTAACGATTATAATATACAAAAGTTTCTCTAAACTGTCAAGTCGCGACTTAAAAGTCGCACTACATTCGGCCGCGCTTGCTCGCGATATCCGCCCCGACGGCGATGACGAGAATCAAACCTTTGATAATGTCCTGAAAAAAATCTTCAACATTCATCAAGCTCATGCCATTGTCCAGCGAGGCCATCACGAGCGCGCCGACGAGGGCACCGGCGATGGTGCCGCGTCCGCCCATCAAACTCGTGCCGCCGATGACGCACGCGGCGATGGCGTCCAATTCCAAAATTTTTCCCGCATCTGCCGTGGCACTGCCGACGCGCGCGGTGTAAATCAATCCCGTCACACCGGAGAGAATCCCCATGAGAATAAAAACCACAAGAATGTTGCGCGGCAAATTGATGCCCGAAAGATGGGCGGCTTCGGAGTTGCCACCGATGGCATACACGTGCCGGCCAAATGGCGTTTTGTTTGCAAGAAAATGGAAGAGCAATGCGAGGCCGAGCAGAATCAGCACGGGCATCGGCATGCCTTCATAAGAATTGAGATAGCCGACGAAGGCGAGAATCAAAGCAGTGCCCGCGAGAATTTGCAACATGGTGACCCATGTGGGCGCTGTAGCAAATCCAAAACGTTGCCGCGCTTGTTGTCGTCGCCAGAGAAAGGTTGCGGTGACGATCACCGCAATAATCGCCAAGGCCCAGCCGATTTCTTTTCCCACATAAGCTTGGCCGATGAATTTAAATTCAGGCGGCAACGGCCCCACGGTTTCGCCGCCGGTCGCGCCTTTAATGACGCCGCGAAAAATCATGAGGCCGGCCAGCGTCACAATAAACGCCGGAATGCGCTGATAGGAAATCAACACACCTTGCAAACCACCGATAATCGCGCCGAGCAGTAAAGTCGCCAACATCGCCACCGGAATCGGCCAACTCCACCACACATGGATGATCGCCGCCATCCCGCCGGTGACGCCAACAATTGAGCCGACCGCGAGATCGATGTTGCCGGAGACAATCACCAGCACCATGCCAATAGCAAGCACGCCGGTGATGCAGCTCTGCCGCGCGAGATTGGAAAAATTTCGCGCCGTGAGAAAGCTGCCGTCGGTGGTGATTTGGAAAATGATCCAAATCGCCAACAATGCAAACACCATCGCATACGCGCGCAAATCGAGGATTGGCCGCCAACGGCCGTTGGTGGAAGTTGTGACTTCAGGTTTTATTTCAGAGGCAACAGCCATGATTTTCTCTTTTAAATAAAATCAACTATCGCGGCTCCTGATTCCACCAATACTGATTTCCCAACTTTTTTTCCACCGGCCAGATTTGATCGAGCGTTTCGGCGTTGTACATCAGGCCGTTTTTCATCACAAAGCGAATCGCGGCGGTATTGCGAATATTTTCGAGCGGGTTGCGGTCCAGCACGAGCAAGTCCGCGAATTTGCCGGGCGAAAGCGAGCCTAAATCTTTTTCGAAGCCGATGGCCTGCGCACCGAAAATCGTGGCGCAACGCAGGGCATCCATATTCGACATGCCGCCGGATTGCACGGCCCACAGTTCCCAGTGATAACCCAAGCCCTGCAATTGGCCGTGGCTGCCGATGCCGACTTTGCCGCCGGCCTCGACGACTTTTTTCGCTTGTGCGGCGTGTAATTTGAAAACGTGCTCGTCTTCATGAAACCACGGGCGCCGGCGAGTCAGTTTGTCCAACTCCTCGTGCGGAAAAAACCGGCGCAGCTTGGCATCGTCGTGAACCGGCGTGTTGGTGTAATAATAATTTTCGGCCCACGGTCCGCCATAAGAAACCAGCAGCGTCGGCGTATACGTCACGCCGGATTTCGCAACCAACTCGACAACATCTTTGTACAACGGCGCAATCGGAAAGCTGTGCTCGTGGCCCGGATAACCGTCGATGATCTGGGTGAGATCCAATTTCATATCGAGCGCGCCTTCAGTGGTCGGCATCAGCTTTTGCTCTTTGGCGGCCATAATGATCCACTGGCGCGTGTTGCGGTCGCCGGCAACATATTGCTTGATTGTGTTGGTGTGATAATATTCCGAATAACGGGAGAGAACGTTTTTGGCATCCTTCAAGCTCTTGATGGCATCCGTGCCAAACACCCCGGGCGCCGTATGAAAAACGCGCGGCCCCAGCAGCGCGCCAGTCTCGACGAGATCACTGTAGGTCAACACATCAGTGGTGGCGGTTTGCGGATCACGCGTCGTCAACACACCGTAAGCCAGATTCGCGAGATACTCCCACACGACGCCACGATGGACCCCCCACGCCGGCCACATGTGCGCGTGCGTGTCGACGAAGCCGGGCACGATTGTTTTGCCAGTCACATCAATTTCGCGTGCGCCCGCCGGCGTTGCAACCACCGAACTTGAGCCAACTTGCTCGATACGATTATCTTTAATCAACATCGCGCCGTTTTCGATGACGCCGTCATTGGCTGCACCCGGCGTCATCGTGAGAATGCGCGCGCCCCGCAACACCACGAGGCCCGTGCCTTTCACGCGCGAGGCTTCAAGATTGACGACGAGCTTCTTGGGTTCGTATGATTTTTCTTCGTCGTCTTTTTTCCCGTCTTTGGATTTTGCTTTGGCGGCTTTCGCTGAATCATCATAAGCTTTTGCTGCGGCAAAATTGTAACGAAAGATCGTATTCCCGAGCGCCCAAACGGCTTCTTTGGCATTCGGCCCCCAACTCATAAAACCGCCGCCGATGGTCGTCAATTTTTTCGCGGGAAAAACGGCGTCATCGGGACTCAACACCGCCACGGTTGGCGGCTCTTCGCCGATTTTCGCCACGGTGATTTTGTAAATTTGATTTTGCGCC
>CAYUVM010000102.1:0-10410 GCA_964447935.1 uncultured Cytophagia bacterium
ATCGGCGCTTGTGGCGCTACAAAAGTATCCGGCAAAACGCGGCCATTCAACTCCGGCGCCGGCAGCGCGCGACGATCCACCTTGCCATTGGGGGTCAGCGGCAATGATTCCAGAAAAACAAAAGCCGTGGGCATCATGTAACTTGGCAACTGGCTCGCCAGCAATTGTCGGATTTCTTTCGTCGCCGCCTGCTGTTCCGCGCGTGACACCAGATAGGCAACGAGGCGTTTATCGACCCCGAGCGCCGTCGAGGGCGCATCGTGAACCATCACCACCGCCTGCTCAACCTGTGGATGTTGCGCGCAAACCGCTTCGATCTCACCCAACTCAATGCGGAAGCCGCGAATTTTCACCTGATGATCGACACGCCCCAAACAATCAATTTTGCCATCGGCAAGATAGCGGGCCAAATCGCCCGTATGATAAATTCGCGCGCCGGGTGTTTCTGTATATGCATTCGGGATAAATTTCTCGGCGGTTAAATCCGGCCGCTTGAAATAACCGCGTGCCAAGCCATCGCCGCCGATATGCAGGGCGCCATGCACTCCCCGGGGAACCGGATGCAAATGGCGATCAAGCAGATAAACTTGCGTGTTGGCAATCGGCCGGCCGATCGTCAACACTACGTCACGATTCTCGACGCGATCCAGCATTGACCAGATCGTCGTTTCTGTCGGGCCGTACATGTTCCACAATTCGGCGCTGCGTTCCAGCAATTGACTCGCCAGCTCACGCGGCATCGCCTCACCGCCGCATAATATTTTCAAACCGCGCGCGCCGGCCCAGCCGTTTTCAATCAGCATCCGCCACGTGGCCGGAGTTGCCTGCATTACGGTCGGCAAAAATTCGGACAGCGCTTGCAGCAGCCGGTTTCCATCTACAGCAACTTCGCGACTTGCCACCACGGCGCGACCGCCGGCGAGCAACGGCAGATAAAGCTCCAGGCCGGCGATATCAAATGACAGCGTCGTAACCGCGAGCAACGTGTCTTGTGCCGTAAATCCCGGCGCGTCGCGCATCGACATTAAAAAGTTCGCCAAAGCGCGCTGCGAAATATTCACGCCTTTGGGTTTACCGGTCGAGCCGGAGGTGTAAATGGTGTACGCCAAGTTTTCTGCTTCAACCGCCGTGTTAAGATTCGCAGCACTTTCCGAGGCGATGTTTGGCCAATCGGTGTCGAGATCAAGCAATTTAAAATTTGAAATTGTCGAAGCCAGCGTGAGCGCGGTTGAACGCTGGGTCAGTAGCACCGGCACTTGTGCATCTGCCAAGACATAAGCGATTCGTTCGGCGGGATAAGCCGGATCGAGCGGCACATATGCGCCGCCGGCTTTCAAAATTCCGAGCAGGCCAATCAGCATCTCCGGCGAGCGTTCCAGACAAACACCCACCATCGTCTCGGGCCCGACGCCGAGCTTTTTTAAATGCCGTGCGAGTTGATTGGCGCGCCGATTCAACTCGCGATATGTCAGTTGCTGATTTTCAAAGGTAACAGCTACCGCTTCCGGTGTACGCTCCACCTGTGCTTCAAACAACTGGTGGAAACATTGCTCAACCGGATATTCTTTCCGAGTCGCGTTCCAGTCGACGAGTATTTGGCTGCGCTCGGCCGAAGTTAAAAGCGGCAGCGCCGATAGGCGTTGGGAGGGATCGGCGACGACGCCGGCGAGCAAAGTCCGGTAATGCTCCAGCAAACGCCGGATGGTATCCGTCTCGAACAGATCGGTGTTATATTCCAAGCCGAGGCGCAAGCCCGCCGGATTTTCCCAAACATTCAAATTCAACTCAAACCTTGCTGTCGCCATAGCCGGCGGCAAAGGCGTCAGCGTGAGATCGGCAAGCTGCAGCGGTTGCACTGGCGGCAGCGAGATGAACATCACCTGGAACAACGGTGAATAGCTCAAATTGCGCGCCGGCTGCAATTCCTCAACGAGCTTCTCAAACGGCACGTCCTGATTGGCAAACGCATCGAGCGTCACCTGGCGCAAACGCCGCAGAAGCTCTTGAAAAGTCGGGTTGCCATCCAAATTCGTGCGGAGCACCAGATTGTTGACGAACAGCCCGATCAGATTTTCGGTTTCGGTGTGATTGCGGCCGGCGATGGGCGAGCCGACAACGATATCATCCTGGCCGGTATAACGCGAGAGCAGCGCTTTGAACGCGGCCAGCAACGTCATAAAAAGTGTCACGTTTTCCCGCCGGCTCAACGCCACGAGCGCGTTTGACAACTCGCGCGATAACTCGGAAAATTCGCACGCGCCGCGAAACGTTTGGATCGGCGGCCGCGGCCGATCCGTGGGCATCTCCAACAATGGTGGCGCGCCGGCGAGCTGCTGTTTCCAATAAACCATCGGCTCGGCAAGCGTTTTTTCCTGCAACCATTCGCGCTGTTGTTGGGCAAAATCGCCGTACTGCATCGGCAAAGCCGGCAGCGGCGAGGGCCTGCCGGCAGCAAAGGCATTGTAGAGCTGCGCCAATTCTTTCATTAAAATATCCAACGACCAACCGTCGGCGATGATATGATGCAGCGTCAACAGCAGCACATGTTCCTTCTCGTGCAAGCGGAGCAAAGTGATTCGCAGCAGCGGCCAGTTGCGCAGATCGAATGGGCGTTGAGCTTCTTCAGCAGTTAAGCGCTGCAACTCGGAGGTTCGTGCGGTCGCAGACAACTCGCCGAGATCGACCGTGGTAAACGGCGCCGCCGTGACTGGCGCAATGATCTGCACCGGTTGCTCATTCGCGGTGTCGAACGTGGTGCGCAGAATCTCGTGGCGTTGAATGATTTCGTCGAAAGCGTGTTGGAGCGCGGCGCTATCGAGCGCGCCATCAATACGAAAAGCCAGGGGAATGTTATAAGCCGCGCTGCCCGGCTCGAGTTGATCGAGAAACCACAAACGCTGTTGCGCAAATGAGAGCGGCAAGGCATGCGAATCGCGCCGGGGCCGAGTAATGTTCTCGGGCGCGGCTTTTCCATTCTCAATCGGCAGAGCGGCAGGGCGGTTGAGCCGCTCTAACAGCAGCTTGCGCTTCTCCGGGGAAAGTTCAGCAATGCGTTTGGCGATATCGTTCATTTCAATGGTTTTGCTCTGAATAGTTTTGCGCTGTCATCGGTGACGGCAAATATTTTCATGACGACGTGGTTGCCGCCGGCTCGGCCTCAAGCTCCGCCAACAGCCGGTTCATCATGTCCGCGTCTTTTTCGCCGACCATTTTTTCGAGAATCGCCTCGGCCATTTCCGCAATCGTCGGCTTTTCAAAAAAGCTTTTCAGCGTGAGTGTCGTTTGAAACGTGTCGCGGGCGCGGGAAATCAGCCGGGTGGCCAGCAGCGAATGGCCGCCCAATTCAAAGAAATTGTCATGCCTGCCGATGGGCGCGACGCCGAACAACTCCGTCCAAATTTCCGCCAGCGATTTTTCCACTTCATTTTCCGGTGCGGCGTAATCCGCCGTTAACTCGGGACGAGAATACTGCGTTGTGGCGGCAACCGGCTTCGCCTTTTCTTCCTCATCGCGAGCGGCGACGGCAGTTGTCTCCAGTTCGAGCCGTTGGCGCCAATCACGCGTTGAAACCACCACCTGCGCTAAATCGCCGTTCAATATCCGGCCAAATGCTTGCATGCCTTCGCGGGGCAAAATGGCGTTCTGCAAAGCCTCGGCGCGTGCCGCGGCGAGATCGGCCGGAAGCTCGGTGTTGACGGCCATTCCCACTTCAGCCCACGTGTCCCAGTTGATCGCAACCGTAAACGGCTTGCGGTGATCGCCACGCTGCGCGAACGCGTCCAAAAACGCATTAGCGGCGCAATAATCCGCTTGACCGAAACCACCCAAAATCGAAGTGACCGAAGAACAGAACACAACGAAATCCGGCGGCGGCTCTTTCAATAAAGACGCCAGCGCGAGCGCGCCGGTAATTTTGGAATTCATGACGCCGGCAGCGGTTTCCGGCGTTTTGTGTTGCATCATACCGCCGCCGGCAATTCCCGCCGCGTGAATGACGCCATGAATCGGCCCGAAGCGTTCGTTGGCCTGCTGCAGCAGCCTTTGCATTTGCGCCGCATCGGCAACATCGGCGCGCGCGACTATGACTTCCGCGCCCAATGTTTCCAATTTCTGCGCGCCGCGAATTTTTACGCTCACACCGTCCTGCGCATTATGCGCGCTCAACCATTGCGCCCATTTCTCTTTCGGCGGCAGCTCGGAACGGCCGCTCAGTACGAGCTTGACCTGCGGCACGGTTTGCGCGAGATATTCCGCCAGCGCCAGGCCGATGCCACCCAACCCGCCGGTAATCCAATAAACGCCGCCATGGCGCAAACGCTGGGGAATGCCGCCGGGATGGGGCAGATAAACCGGTTGCCACGTCCGTGTCCAACGCGCTTGGTGGCGATAAGCCACGAGCGAATCCACCGCTTGCGTGGAAAATTCCATCACGAGTTGATTGATTAATTCTTCGGACTCGGCAGCGGCCAAATCCGCAAACGAAATATCGAGGTTGCGGCAACTCACATTCGGATATTCCTGCGGCAGAACGCGGCACGCGCCCAACACCGCCGCCTTTTCCGGAAAGACTAAATCCTCGCCGGTGACATTTTGTGCATTGCTGGTCACCACCGAAATGTGCAATGGCGCCGCGATCTCCTGATTGCCCAGCGCTTGCGCGAAATAAAGCAGACTGTAGAAACCGCGTTCCGAAGATTCTTTCACGCCGGCATCTGAAATCTGCAGTCCGGAATCCGCCGGCGTCACCCCCCAAAGATGCACGAGGCGCTGCGGCGTCAGCTCTTGCGCCCGCAGTGTTTTAAGCAACGTTTCATAATCATCGCGCGAACGCGGATCGAGCGTAAACGCCCGCTCATCGCGGCGGCTGAATTTTTCTCCAATCGTGACGGCAACGACGTTTTGTTGTTCGCGTTCGAGGCGGTTGATGATTTTTTCTCTCAACCCGTGTTCATCGACAAAGATAAGCCAGCATGACTTGGCGCCGATTGCCGCCAAAGGTTTGAGATAATTCGACGGCGCCGTTCGCGCCCAACCCGGCGCATAAAACCAATCCGCGATGTCCGGCTTTTTCGCGAGCGGCGCCGGGCGAACGGCGATGGACGTTGCCTGCTGCGGCTCAACCCAATAACGCTTGCGTTCGAACGGATAAGCCGGCAACGGCACCCGGCGGCGGCGTTCGCGAGAATAGAATCCGGCCCAATCCACTTTCACGCCCGCGAGCCAAAGCTGGCCCAACGCATTCAACAGCACAACGTCGTCAGCTTGCGGTTCCTGTGGATGGCGCGTTGAGGAAATAATGGCCGGCGCCGTTTCTTCCCTTTTGTCTTTTTGGTCGAGCCGGCACATGCGCGCGAGCGTCGTTAATGTCTGTCCAGGCCCGACTTCCAACAAAACCCGCGCCGGTTCATTCAACAGTTCTCTGATGCCGTCGCTAAAGCGCACGGTTTGCCGCAGATGGCGCGCCCAATAATGCGGATCGGTCGCCTCGGTTGTCGTTATCCACTTGCCGGTCACATTCGAAATAAAAGGAATCTTTGGCGTCGCGAGTTTGGTTTTGCTCACCAGTTCAGTGAAAGGCGCGAGAATATCTTCCATCATCGCCGAATGAAAAGCGTGCGACGTATGCAAGCGGCGGCACTCGACGGATTTTTGTTCGAGCCGGGCAGCCAGCTCATCAATATCCGTCGTCGGCCCGGAGACGACGCAAAGCGCCGGCGCGTTGATCGCCGCGATTGCAATGTGGCCGTTGAGATGCAAGGCTGCTTCCGCCTCCGGCAACGAAATCGCCAGCATCGCGCCGCCGGGCAGTTGTTGCATCAGTTTTCCCCGCGCCGCCACCAGCGTCAAAGCCTCTTCCAAAGAAAAGACGCCGGCCAAACATGCGGCCACATATTCACCGATGCTGTGGCCGATCATCGCCTGCGGTTGCACGCCCCACGACTTCCACAATTGTGCCAAAGCATATTCGATCACAAACAAAGCCGGCTGCGTGCAGGAAGTTTGTTTGAGCTTTTCCGCAGCCGCGGCTGCAGCTTCATGGCGGGGATAAATCACTTCGCGCAGATCGAGCTGCAGAGAAGCTTGCAGAAGCTCGGCGCAGCGGTCGACGTGTTCGCGAAATGCGGCTTCGGTTTGATAAAGTCCTTTCGCCATTTCGACGTACTGCGCGCCTTGCCCGGGAAACATAAACGCCACCGCGCGATTCACCGGCGGTTGCACGGCGGTGAAAACTTTTTTGCGATCCAGGCTTTGCAATGCGCCAATCGCTTCCTCGCGGTTTCGGCAAACGAGCGCGCGGCGATGCTTAAATTCGCGGCGGCCAATTTGCAAAGTGTAAGCCGCATCGGCGAGATTGACCTCGGGACATTGCTCGAGGCCATCATGCAAATTTTTGGTTGCCGCTTCGAGCGCGGCGCCGGTTTTCGCGGAAAGCACGAGCAACTGCGCGGGCCGCGATGCACCGGAGGGCTGTAAAGGCGGGGCTTCTTCGAGCACGACGTGCGCATTAGTCCCGCCGACGCCGAAGGCGCTCACACCAGCGCGGCGCGGCGTTTGGCTCGTTTTCCATTCCGCCAACGCGGTATTGACATAAAACGGGCTGTTGGCAAAATCAATTTGCGGATTGGGCTTTTTGAAATTCAAGCTCGGCGGAATTTCTCGATGCGCGAGCGCCAGCACCGCTTTGATAAAGCCGGTCACGCCGGCGGCGGCATCGAGATGCCCAACGTTGGTCTTCGCCGAGCCGATGGCGCAGAAATTTCTTTTATCCGTTGTCGCGCGAAACGCTTTGGTCAACGCCGCCATCTCGATCGGATCGCCAAGCTCGGTGCCAGTGCCGTGCGCCTCGATCATGGTGATCGTATCTGCCGTGACGCCGGCAAGCGCTTGCGCCATGGCAATCACTTGCGCCTGGCCATCGACGCTCGGCGCGGTGTAGCCGACTTTTACCGAGCCGTCGTTGTTGAGCGCGGCGCCTTTGATGACCGCATGAATATGGTCGCCGTCGTGCAAAGCGTCTTCCAGGCGTTTCAACACCACGATGCCAACCCCGTCGCCGGCCACACAGCCGTGCGAATCTGCGTCGAAGGCGCGACAATGGCCGTCGGGAGAAAGAATGCCGCCGACTTGATAAAGATAACCGGCCTTCTTAAAATGGCCGATGCCGACGCCACCAGCCAAAGCCAGGTCGCATTGATAATTCAGCAGACCCTGATAGGCCAGGCAAATCGCCACCAACGAAGTGGAGCAGGCGGTTTGCACCACCAGGCTCGGGCCTTTGAGATTCAGCTTGTAAGAAACGCGCGTGCACAAATAGTCTTTATCATTTCCCAGCATCACCGGATAGAAGCCGATGGCTTGCAGCAACTCGCGGTTGGGCGAGAGATTGTCCCGCAAATAATCGCTGATGCTGAGTCCCCCATAAACGCCGATGGCGCCCTCGAATTTTTCCGGATCGTACGCCGCCTGCTCCAAAGCTTCGACGGCACATTCGAGAAAGAGGCGCTGCTGTGGATCCAAAACTTCGGCTTCACGCGGTGTATAGTCAAAATATGCCGCATCAAACAAATCAAAGCCTTCCAAAATGCCGCCGGCCTTGACGTAATTTGGGTTGTCGAGCAAAGCCGGATCAACGCCTGCCGCTTTCAGCTCGACATCCGAAAAAAATGAAATCCCCTCCGCCCCGTTGCGCAAATTTTGCCAAAACGCGGCGACATTTTTCGCTTGCGGAAAACGGCCGGCCATGCCGATCACCGCGATGCCGGTCGCGGGATCAAAGGTTGTTGAATCGTGCATTACAGTTTGTTGGTTAAAAATCGATTCGCCATTCGCTACGTTCTTACAAACGCTTCCATATTCTCATCTGCTCATCACCCGGCTTTCGGCCTCATTGCTTTTTGTCTTGCCAAAGCGGCCTTTTGTTTTGCGGCCGCCTCCTGCACTTTCTGAAAGCCATCTTGTCCATCCGATTTCTGGCTGAGGTATTGAGCCAACGCGTTGATGGTGGGATAGCGGAACAATTCAATGATGGACAAGTCGCGCGCCAACATTTCGCTCAATTGGTTCTGCACTCGCATTAACAGCAAAGAATGGCCGCCGAGATCGAAAAAATTGTCATCGATACCCACTTTATCGATCTGCAGCACTGCTTGCCAAACCTCTGCGATGGCGCGTTCGATTTCATTTTGGGGCGCAACATAACGTGTTTCCAAATTTTGCAACAACCCCTCCGGAGCCGGAAGCTTTTTGCGATCAATCTTGCCGTTCGGATTGCGCGGCAGCGCATTCAAAAACACGAACGCCGACGGCACCATGTAATCCGGCAGTTTCGCTTTGAGCAATTGACGCAATTCACTCACGGATGGCGCCGGCTCGGCTTTCGCAACCAAATATGCCGCGAGACGTTTGCCGGTTCCGGAGGGCGCATTCGGTTCGTCTTCGCGCGCGATGACAACGGCTTGCTCGACGTCCTGATGCTGCAAGCACGCCGCTTCAATCTCGCCCAACTCAATGCGATAGCCGCGAATCTTCACCTGATGATCGCTGCGTCCCAAACATTCAATACGGCCCTCCGGAAAATATTTCGCCAAATCGCCGGTGTTATACATTCTCGCACCGGGCAGCAAGGCAAATGGATTCGCAATAAATTTCTCCGCCGTCAGGTCCGGGCGCTTAAAGTAACCGCGCGCCAGGCCGTCACCGCCGATATATAATGTTCCGGGAACGCCGAGGGGAACTGGCTGCAAATGATCATCACAAAGATAAACTTGCGTATTGGCAAGGGGCCGGCCAACGGTGATCGCGCTTTCCGGTGAATCGACTTGATCATGCGTTGACCAGACGGTGGTTTCCGTCGGGCCATACATATTCCACAATGAAGCGCCGCGGGCAAACAAAAGCTTGGGTAAATCCGGCGGCATCGGCTCAGCGCCGCAGATCATTTTCAATTGCGCATGGCCTTGCCAGTCGGCGTCAATCAGCAAACGCCACGAAGCCGGCGTGGCGTGAATCGCAGTCGTGTCGGTTTCCACTATGAGGGTTTTTAGTTTTCGGCCATCCATCGCCGTCTCGCGGCTGGCGAGCACGAGGCGAGCGCCGACGACCAGCGGCAAGTAAACTTCCGGCACCGACATGTCAAAAGACAGCGTCGCCAAAGCCGGCATGACGTCATCCGCACCAAGCCCGGGCCGTTGGCGCATCGCATTCATCAGGTTGACCAAAGCCTGATGAACAATGGCAACGCCTTTGGGCTTGCCCGTGGAGCCCGAGGTGAAAATAACATAAGCCAGGTTTGCCGGCGTCACAGTTGTCGCAGGCTTCTCCGCTGACATCGCGGCAATTGCCGGCCAATCAGTATCTAAACAGAGCGTACGGGCGTGGTGCTTCGGCAATGCTCCAGTTAAAACCTGCTGGGTGAGCAGCACCGGTGTTTGCGCCGTTTCCAACGCGTATGCCACGCGCTCCGCCGGATACATCGGATCCAACGGCACGTACGCGCCGCCGGACTTCAGCACGCCGAGCACGGCGATAAACATTTCGATGGAACGCTCGAGATAAATTCCCACCAATATTTCCGGGCCGACACCGCAGCCCTGGAGATAATGCGCAAGTTGGTTGGCACGCGCGTTCAATTCGCCATAAGAAATCTGTTGCTCTTCAAAAACAATCGCGACGGCATCGGGGGCGCGCACGGCTTGTGCTTCAAAAAGTTCGTGCAAATGTTGCGGCGGCGGATACGCTGTTGTCGTCTCGTTCCACTCGACGAGCATTTGCTGCTGTTCGGCTTCGGTAAGCAGCGGCAATTCAAAGAGAGACGCCGCCGGATTCGCCACGAAACCGTTCAATAAATTTTTCACATGCCCAAACATGCGGCGAATTGTTTATGCGTCGAAACGCTCGCGATCATAGTTGAGCGAAAGCGTTATTTCCTCGCGCGGCTCGACCGCGAGGGCAAGCGGATGGCCGAGGCCTTTTTGGAAACCTGCCATGTCGCGGATTTGCAATTCCTGATTTTTCTCTTGTAACGAAAAATCGCCGAACCAATTTTCGAAGATCAAAATGCTTTCAAACATCGGCAGCGTTGCCGGCAACTCACTCCATTTTTTCACTTGCACGAGCGGACTAAATTCATATTGCCGCATCTCGACCTGTTTGGCCTGCAGTTGCTTCAGCCAGGCCACAAGCCTTTGCGCCGGAGGAACCGGCACGCGTGCCGGCAGAAGATTGACAAACATGCCGACCATCGTTTCGACGCCGGCGAGTGGGATGGAACGGCCGGAAACAATATTGCCGAAGAGCACGTCGGGTTCGCCGCTATAACGCGAGAGCAACAAAGCCCACGCGCCCTGAAACAGCGTGTTCAGCGTCAATTGCTGCTGCTGGGCAAACGCGCGCAGGCCCGCTGCGTCGGAG
>CAYUVM010000103.1:0-10381 GCA_964447935.1 uncultured Cytophagia bacterium
CTGGTGACCATCGGCCTCGCCGGAAAATTTTCATTCAGCCCCAAGTATTCGCTGTTTGCGGAAGTCATTCCCATTCTCTCCGGCGATCAAACCGCGGCAACGCTTGGCAGCCCGGCGATTAAAAACGGCCAACAAACTTTTTACGACTCGTTTACCACCGGCGTTGAAATTAAAGCCGGCGGTCATATTTTTCACCTGTTCGTTTCCAACTCCGCGGGCAACACGACCAATCAATACCTGAGCGGCGGCGATTTCGATTTTGCTGGCGGCGATTTCCGGCTCGGCTTCAATATTTACCGCATTCTGAATTATCCGTTTTAAAGTCCCGGCGCCAATTGATTAAAATCCGGCGTAGCAATTTTGAAATTGTTGCAGGCCTTGGCCTGTTTAAGAATGATGTTTAAGGAGATTTGGTATGAAGTTAAGTTTTTCGGCAAAAGCTGTAATCGGGAGCATTTTTTTAATAAGTCTTGCCGGTTTATTTGTTGCTTGCGATCATCAATTGCCCACGACGCAACAACCCCCGGCGGTGTTGACGCAGGCGACGCTATCAAGCATTCAAGCCAATATTTTTACGCCGAAATGTGTCAATGCCGGCTGCCATCCGGGCGGCGGCGGGCCCATGTCGCTGCGCGCCGGCGATTCTTTTGGCACGCTGGTCGGCATTAATTCGGCATACGGCCGGCCTCGCGTCGCCGCCGGCAACGCCAACAACAGCGCCCTTTATTTGAAAGTCATCGGCACTTCTCTGAGCACCCGTATGCCGCAAGGCCTTCCGGCGTTGAGCAAATCCGAAACCGATTCCATCATGGCCTGGATCAATCGCGGCGCGTTGAACAATTGAGTTTTGTTGAACTGATTTACCTACGTGAGGGAAGATAATGGCGATTATTAAATCTCCTGCGGTTCTAGCAAAAACTAGGGAAAAAGATGCCCAACAGCTTTTGCCCTATCCGCCGCGTGAACAACAGACGGTTCTCTTTCCACCCAATGGGAATGGACATGCCGTTTTTCGCGATCCAGCTTTCGCCGATAATAAGAATTTGCCGATTCATCGTTGGGTCCCCTGGATTGCAGGTTATTCGGCTTCATTTGTTGATGACGCTATTTCGACATATCTGACAAATCGCAAAACGGCGCTGGTGCTTGATCCATTTTGTGGCGTCGGCACGACTCTGTTGCAAGCTGTTCTTCGTGGACATCGTGCGATAGGTTTTGAAATTAATCCCTATCCCACGCTTGCGGCACGCGTCAAATTAAGCGCGCCCAAAATCAACCTCGCAAAATTAGACGGCATACTTGTAGACATGAAGGCAGCGACAAAAAACTGGCGGCTCACCTCGGCTCCGGCTGATGTGATTCCACCACCTCTCAAATCGCGCCTGCCTTTTTTTAGCCCAAAGGTTGAAAGACAGGTGTTGCATGCCCTGGCCTTTATAAATGAAATTGATTCCGAGATCGTCGCGAATTTGTTTCGTGTCGCCTTTGGGGCCGTGATGGTCGGTATTTCAAATTATTCGTACGAGCCCAGTCTCGGTTCGCGCCCGGCCGCTGGAAAGCCGTTAGTTGAAGATGCCGATGTTGCGCAGGTGTTGTTAACTAAGCTGCAAACGATGCGCGCCGACATCGCATGGATGCAAAAGGAAATGCCAGATGAACATTTCGGTACGGGGCGCGTAATCAACGGCGATTTCTTTAGCGCTAATGAAAAATTAGCCGAGGCCTCAGTCGATTTGATGGTTACTTCGCCACCGTATATGAATAATTATCATTATGTCCGCAATACACGCCCACAATTGTACTGGCTTAATTTTATTTCTTCGCCTGGTGAACAGAAGTATTTAGAAACGCATAATTTTGGCCGATACTGGCAAACGGTTCGTGATGTCGAGCCGATAGCTTTGGCCTTCAAACATCCTGGTCTGGATAAAATTTTGCTGCAACTTCGTAAGACGCGCTTAGATAAGGGTGCTTATGGAGGACCGGGATGGGCGAATTATGTGACGGCTTATTTTAACGATTGTTTTCGTTTTGTTGCGGTACTCAAACGTGTTTTAGCGCATGGTGGAATTGGAGTCATTGTCATTGGCAATTCCATTATTCAGGGAATAGACATTCGCATCGAGCAAATTATTGGTGAAGTTGCCACATTGCAAGGCTTGATTGTAGAAGGCATTCATTGTGTTCGTGAAAAACGAGTCGGTGCGAGCATCACAAAGTCATCAGTACGGCAGGGCCAAAAGAGTCGAGCAACACTTTCTGAGTTTGCTGTGATATTGCGAAAATGCTGAAAATAATATGGCCGACGAACCCTACAATCCTCTTGATAAACGCCGTCTGGGCGAAAGTGTTGTGACAGCTTTGCTTAAATGCCAAGTGACATCCCTGCCCCCTTCGTCTTTTATGGGCGCAGGCATTTACGCTTTATACTACACCGGTAATTTCCCAGCTTATAGCAAAATGGCCGAAAAGAATAAAATCGATCAATGGGCTGCTCCTATATATATCGGTAAAGCCGTTCCACCGGGAGCACGTAAGGGAGGTTATGGTTTGGGTGAAACGGCGGGAGATGTGCTTCATCGTCGATTACGAGAACACGCTGAGTCTATACAACAAGCTGAAAATCTCTTGCTGGAAGATTTTAAGTGCCGCTATCTTGTGGTCGATGATATATGGATACCGCTTGGTGAATCGTTATTAATCTCAATGTTTGCACCGCTTTGGAATCAAATCTTGGACGGCTTCGGGAATCATGATCCCGGCGCGGGGCGTTACAATCAACAACGCGCACCATGGGATACCGTTCACCCAGGTCGGACATGGGCTACCAAATTGAAACCCAACTCGCGTTCGCCAGACGAATTTGTTCAGAATATTCTGGCGTTTTTGAAATGAACCTGTTGTTGCTCAAATTGAATAATTAAATAGCTTGAGGATCGGAGTTATGATAAGAATATTGTGCAAATTCGTTTTGTTGACCGTAACGGGTCTGACGATTAATGCCTCGGCGCAAGCGGATATATCAGCGCTTGCCGGCCGGCAGCTTTACAATTTGAAAAAGTGTGGAGATTGCCACAACCCGGGCGCGAAGCAGTTTACCGCGATTAAAGCCGTTCCGGATTCGGCAAAGCTCGCGGCCCATCTCGAAGTGTTGAAATTAGAAAACGTTTTGCGCAAAGACACTACGCCGCGGCGCCAGAAAAAAACGTTTGGCGAAGAAGTGTCGGCGCTGGGGACGTATTTGAAAAACCGCGAAAAAACCGATACCGCGCCGGCGAATTTGGTCACGGCCGGTTTTGTGATGACGCGTTCGGCTTGCCGTAATTGCCATGTGATTAACGGCGCCGGCAATGACAACGCACCCAAGTTAGCTGGTATTGGCGCTAAACATGATAAAAAGTGGTTGGTGGATCATTTCATCAATCCGCAGGCCTTCGTCAAAGACTCGGTCATGCCGTCTTTCAAGGATTTGCCGAAAGAAGAACTGGAAGCCATGGCCGACTATCTCTTGGCGCTGAAATAAATTTTTTTGTACTCAATCGACCGCCCGGGCTTTTACGAATCCCGGGCGGCAAATCAGGATGATTGACGATTGGTTGAATTAGGAAAAGATTATGCCGCATGCCATTTCCGCGCCGGCTTCACCCTTCGATGAAGCCGCCGTCTCTTACGATACCATCGAATCCCACAACTCTATTTTTCAATGGATGCGCCGTCGCGTGCATCATGCTGCGGCTGAAACCTTCGAGCGCGGCGCGCGTCTGCTCGAAATTGGCTGCGGCACCGGCACCGACGCCTTGTTTTTCGCGCGCCGGGGGCATCAAGTCATTGCCAGCGATCCCTCCGCCGGCATGCTTGCAATTGCCAAAGAAAAAGCCGCTTTGGCTGGATTTGCCCAGCAGATCGAATTCAAACCGGTCGGTGCAGAGCAAATCGAAAATCTGCTGATGGAGTATGGTCGCGAGAGTTTCGACGGCATTTTTTCAAATTTTGGCGTGTTGAATTGTGTAGCGGATTTACGGCCATTTGTAAGTGCCGCCTCGGCGCTGCTACGGCCAGGCGGCAAAATTCTGCTCAATATTATGCCGCCGGTTTGCCCGTGGGAATTTTTCTATTTTTTGCTTAAATTGCAGCCTTCGCAAGCCCTCCGTCGTTGGCGGGCGCGCAGCGGCACGGTTGGGCTTTCCGTACGATTGGGAACTCGGCGCGTCCAAACTTATTATCATTCTTCCATCGCGGTCAGGAAAAATTTTACTCCTGCATTTAGCCTTGAGCAACAATTCGCGCTCGGCCTTTTTCTGCCGCCCCCGTATTTACAAAAAATAATGCGGCAGCGAAAATTATTCGAGCTCTTGCTGCATGGTGAAAACGAGATGACCGGATGGCCGCTGTTACGGAGTTGGGGAGATCACGTGGTTCTCATTCTGCAAAAACGCAATACCTAAAAGCAACTAAACGAGTTGTGGTGGCAATAAATTTCAGTGGACGCCCAAAGCCTGCAACCAAGTGAGGCGATTTAGCTAACGCAATGACGGTAAGTTCTGTCTTACAGTAAAATTGCTAAACTGTTTTTGATTCAACTCGCGGAATATATTTGAGCGATGCTCCGCGCGTAGCGCCCAACATGCGAAAACCTAAAATACTTCTTTATAACCCTCAAGCGGTTTTTTACACGATGCCGCTGGGGTTACTGGCGATCGGCTCCAATCTTGATCCCGAGCGATTCGAAGTGATCATCATTGATGGCCGTCTCGAAACCGATCCGGTACACGCCCTCAAAGCACATTTAGCGGATGCGCTTTGCCTCGGCATGTCGGTTTTAACCGGACGGCCCATTCACGATGCCCTGCGCATTTCGCGTGCAATCAAAGCGTTGCGCCCCGACTTGCCGATTATTTGGGGGGGCTGGCATCCCTCGCTTTTTCCGCGGGAATGTCTCGCGGAACCTGCCATCGAAATCACGGTGCAAGGGCAGGGCGAAGCCACGTTTCGCGACATCGTTGATCGGTTGGTGGAAAAGAAAAATTTAGAGGGAATCGCAGGTTGCGCTTTTCGTCAGGCGGACGGCATCGTGCAGAATCCACCTCGCTCACTGCAAAACATGGATCATTTCGCGCCGGTCAATTATAATTTAATTCCGGTACAAAAATATTATTCTATTAAAAAACAAAAACAATTAGATTATATTTCTTCCACTGGTTGTTATTTTCGCTGTACCTTTTGCGCCGACCCGTTTGTGTACAAACGCAAATGGAGCGCACTGGCGCCGGAACGAATGGGCGAGGAGCTGGAGAGGCTTTGGCGGCAGCATCGCTTTGACGATTTGCATTTGCAGGACGAAACTTATTTCACCTATCGCGATCGTGTCGTCGCCGTCGCCGAAGAATACTTGCGCCGTGGGTTGCAATTTACCTGGACGGCCACCATGCGGGCCGATCAAGGCGCTGCACGCTTGTCCGAAGCCGATTTCGCGTTGTGCAAAAAGTCCGGTCTGCGCCGCGTGCTCATCGGCGTCGAGTCCGGTTCGCAGGAGATGTTGAATTGGATGAAAAAAGACATCACGCTTGAACAGATTTTTGTCGCTGCCGAGCGCTGTGCACGCCACGATATTGCCGTGGATTTCCCGATGATCGTTGGCTTCCCGGACGAGCCGGAGGAGAGCGTACGAGCCACGTTGCAGATTGCCAAACAATTGCGCGCCATGAGTCAGCAATTTAAAACGCAGATTTTTTTCTACCAACCTTATCCCGGCTCGCCGATTGCGGACATGGTCAAAGCCAAAGGTTATCCTTCGCCGACAACGCTCGCGGAGTGGGCCGACTTTGATTTTGTCGGCTCTTACGGCCCGTGGGTGAGCCGCGACAAATGGCGGCTCGTGCAGCGTTTTAAATTTTACTCACGCCATGCGTGGGGCGCACAAAATGGTTTTTTGCGTCGTCCGCTGCAGCGTCTTGCCAACTGGCGCTGTACAAAAGATTATTATGCCTTTCCCGTGGAAAAATGGTTGATTGAAACTTTGCAGCCCCAACCACAAATGTCGTAGGTTCGTGGTTACACCTTTCGGCGTAAATTTTAGGATCAGAAATTTTCAGCCAACAAAATGCAGCGCCTGAAGGCGCTACGACGAACAAGATATGAAAAAGAAAAAAGTCGTTCTCTTCTTTCCCGCTTATGCCAGCAATGAAGCCTGTCCGCCGCTCGCGCTTATTGCGATTGCGGGTCCGTTGGTAACAGCGGGATACGAAGTGAAAATTATCGACACGACGATGGAGCCGGATTATGTCAGCGCCGTCTTGCGCGAAGTCGAAGACGCGCTTTGTCTCGGCATGTCGCTCGTCACCGGCCCGATGATCAAGGGCGCGATTGCCGTTGGCCGCGCGGTGAAAGAAAAATATCCCGCGCTGCCAATCATCCTGGGCGGCTGGCATCCTTCAATTTTGCCACAGCAAACCCTGGAATGCGCGTATGTTGATGCAGTGGTCGTCAAACAGGGTGAATTAACATTTCGCGAAATGGTCAGCCGCCTCGCGGCTGGTGAATCACTCAAAGGCGTTGCGGGTACACTCACCAAAGAAAATGGCGCGATTACGTTGAATCCGCCGCGCCCGCATACGCCGGTGGCGCTGCTGCCGAGTCGCATGCCCGGCTACGATTTGATTGATTACGAGCGCTATTATCGCAACACGCGTTTGCGCTGGCTCATGTACACGACGAGCCATGGTTGCCCTTACAACTGTTCTTATTGTTCCAATGCCGCCGTGTATGGCCGCAATCTCGATGAGCTGCCGGTCGAGCAGGTTATCGAGGAAGTCAGTTATCTCGTCAAAAAGTATCGCATCAATCTCGTCGGTATCATCGATGATATCTTTTTCGCCTTCCGCCCGCGCGCGCTGGCCCTGGCCGAGGGTTTTCTGCGCACTGGTTTGAAATTCGAATGGTACATCCAGGATCGCGCTGACTCGTGGGAGCGTCTGACTGCGGAACAAGCCAAGCTTTTTCGCCGCTCCGGATTGGTGCGCATTCATTTCGGCGCTGAATCCGGCTCCGATGAGGTGCTCAAAGCCATCGAAAAAAAATCTGATACCGAAGCCATTCTTGCAGCCGTGGAGCGTTGTCGAGAAGCCGATCTTCGCGCCAGCTTCGGTTTCATCTTTGGCCTGCCGGCGGAAAAAGAAAATGATCTGCTGCAAACCGTCGATTTAATTCGGCAAATTTACGAGCGCTATGATCGCGCTGATTGTTATACCAATATTTTCACGCCCTATCCTGGCTCACCGGCGTGGCAAGAGTCGATTGCTCAAGGTCTGGCGCCGCCACAAACTTTTGAAGAATGGGCCGAGTTTTATCCGCGTTTACAAGTGTTGCCGTGGTTGAACGGTGGCAAACACGAACGCTTGCAGGCTATCCGGCAATACATTCGTTTCGGTTATCATCAAGTTAAAGTCGGTGAACGCCACCATTCGTGGCAACATCGCTTGCTGTTAAATGCGTTTAAGCCCAGCGCCCAATATCGGCTTAGAAAGCATCGCTTTAATTTTCCGGTCGAAGTGTACAGTTACCAAAAATTGCAGCGTTTGAAAAAGGATTTGCTTCATGCCGAACGCTTCTAATGCTGCAAAAAGTATTTTTTGCATACGCCTCGGCGGGTGGGTTGTTTTCACCAGCTTCGCAGCAATCGTTCTTTGGAAAGGTGTTCTGCCTGCGCTGCAAAACCCCCGCGGTGATTTCGCCAATTACTACACCGCGGCCCGGCTGGTCGCCGAAAACAAACCGTTGGCAACCGCGTATCGTGACTTTGTTTGGTTCCAAAAACAAATTGACCGTTACGGCATCACGCACCAGCTTGGCGGCTTCATTCCACATCCGCCGCCGACCGCGCTTATTATGCTGCCACTGGCACCGTTTGAACCACTGTCGGCAAAGCGTTGGTGGATCGGATTCAATGTCATGCTCGCCATACTCGCGGTCGTTTTGATTGCAAAAATAACGAAGCTGCAGTGGTTGCCGACGGCGCTCATTTTTTTGAGCACGGGAATTGGCTTGATCAATAATTTTTTATTCGGTCAAATGTATTTGTTGGTGCTGACGACGATTGCCGGCGGAATTTATCTACAGCAGCGCGGCCATTCCATCCTCGGCGGTATCGTGCTGGGGTTGATGATTCCGGTCAAATACGTCGGCGGATTCTTCATCCTTTATTATATTTGGAAGAAAGAATGGCGCCTTGTGTTCGCCGCCAGCGCAATCTGCGCGGCAATGGCCGGCCTCATTTCCTTGCTACAGGGTGTGGAAATCTTTCGCATTTTCGTTGCCGAAGTTTTGCCGCGGCACCTGCAAGGCGAAATTCAGGAGCCGTTTGCGATTCAATTTCAATCGTGGAACAGCCTGCTGCGCCGGATGTTCGTGGCAAGCCCGTCACTCAATCCGCAGCCGCCACTGGAATCGCCGCTGCTGTTCAGTTTGTTCAAGAATTGGATCGCCTGGTTTTCATTATCCGTTTTTGCATGGATTTACCGGCAAACAAAATTTTCCGACCAAATGCATCAACGTTTATTTGAAATCGGCTTGATCCCGCTTGTGGTGTTGTTGATTTCACCCGGCAGCGCCACG
Source organism: uncultured Cytophagia bacterium (assembly GCA_964447935.1). Taxonomy (GTDB): domain Bacteria; phylum Zhuqueibacterota; class Zhuqueibacteria; order Zhuqueibacterales; family Zhuqueibacteraceae; genus Zhuqueibacter. The sequence goes on from CAYUVM010000103.1 coordinate 8,611, forward strand.
TATCATTTTTTGCTGTTGAGTTTATCAACAGCCTGTTTTGCAAAAATTTTGCTGGATTTACAACAGCCGCGCCGCGCGGTTGTGATAAGTGTGTTTTTTTTAATCATCAATTTACCGCATTACCTGCAATTCAAAAAATTTGCCGTTGGCTGGTTGACGCCGATTGGCTACATGCGGCTCTGGTTGCTCATTCTTTTTTTTATGACGGTGTGTTATTGCTTTTACCAGGCCGCCAACTGGCATTGGCAATTCAACGCCGTTCGCACCCATTTTTTATTGGCATTGGGTATCACTGCAATCATGCTGGGATTGGATTGGCGTCGCGCCGCGGCAAAAGAGCATGATGTGGCGCAATGGGTTCCGTTGCACGAAAAAGAATTTGACCGCCATCTCGGTTTACTCGTTAAAACACCGGACATTGGCCGCGAGCGCCTCGTTTTCAGTTACGGTGAACTGCTCGATGAAGATTACGCCATTTTTTCCATGACGCGAGATGGGCGAGTCGAAGGCCAGTGGACACCGGACACGCCGCAAAAATTTTATGAACCGGACATTGCCGCCGATGACGCGCGGGTGTTGATGGAGAGTATACAAAATGGCCGCTCCGAAATCTGGTTGAGCCGAGGCCAGGGCCAGACTCCGGAATTTTTACGCGAAGGCGAAAAGCCGCGTTGGTTTGCTGATGGAAAGCGTTTCGCTTTTTTAAGCAATGGGAAAATCGGTGTGGCGAATTTAACCGCTGCGGAACCGTTGTGGTTAAAGATTTCTGCTGATTGTGACGACCTCGCAATCTCGCCGGTCGAGGATAAACTAGTTATTGGCGGGCGGCGTGAAAAAGAGAGAGATTATATACTGGCGTTGGTTTCAGTGATCCCTGAAAACATTGAAATGCAGGTTCTATTGCAAAGTCATGAAATGATCGAGCGCCCTACTTTTTCGCCGGAAGCGACGACGGTTGTTTTCTCTTGGAATCACAAGGGCAACCGCGACTTGTGGGCAATCAACACGCACACCCGCGAGTTGCGGCGTTTGACGCGTGATCCAGCTATTGATACCGCGCCGGTGTGGGATGCAGCCAATCGCCGCTTGCTGTTCGCCTCGGATCGCGGCCGCGGCCTCGAAGTCGGCTCGATTTTCTCTCTTCCTTTGCCGGAAGAATTGCTACAGATGAAAAATTTGTCAAACCGTTTGCCATAAACCAGCCCTGTGATGATGTCGATATTAAGCGAAACCCAACGCATCAAAATTGCCAAATGGATTGACGAATATGCCGGACGCTGCCTTATTATGCTTTGGGCGGAATCACGCATCAGAGGGACGCGGGAAAATTCACCAACCGCGATCAAGCGTATTTTAGTGGTCAAATTCTGGGGGATTGGCAGTATCATTCTAACTGAACCGGCCTTGCGTTATTTGCGCCGAAAATTTCCCGCGGCGCAGCTCGATTTCTTGACTTTGACGCAGAATCGCGAGCTTTTTGCACTGATGGCGCAGGTCGAGCAGGTTTATACGTTGGATTTTAGGAACATGGGAAAATTTCTTTTCGCGGCGATTCGTTTGGTTGCGCAATTGCGGCGCCAAAAGTATGACCTGATCTTTGACGCTGAGTTCTTTGCCAATTTTTCCACGCTGCTCTCGCGCCTGTTGCATCCGCGCCGTTTGATCGGCTACTCGCGCCCACATTCAGCCAAAACCCGATTACTCGATTTGGCCGTGCCTTTTGATGATGATGAACACGCCGCGCATAATTTTTTTCGCCTCGTCAAGGCCG
>CAYUVM010000104.1:0-10370 GCA_964447935.1 uncultured Cytophagia bacterium
GGGAGCCACTGGCTCGTGCAATGTGAAATTGGCGGCCAACTATGTTTTGTGCGTGTTCCGATTGAAACAACGGGAAACGCCTTGGTAAAAAATTGGCAAATCGGCGGGCAACTACCGCTCACGATCCGGCCGGAGCATTTTATGGTTTTTCCAAGCCATTGATCATAGTGTCGCCAGATGATGAAACTGCGTCAAACTCTTTCTGCTGACTGGGTGTTGCTTCTCCCCCTTTTCTTTCTGCTGACGCTTACCATTCTGTTTCCCCTTGCGGTGTTGGTGCGTGAAAGCCTGTTCGTGGATGGCCAATTCTCGCTTGCCGCTTACCAACGTTTTTTTAGTTTTACGCAAACAACCAATCTTCGCGCGCTGTTGGGCAGTATCAACATTTCACTGCTCACCGTCATGCTTTCGGGATTGATCGGCATTCCATTGGCGATTTTATTTGCGCGTTTCGATTTTCCCGGACGCGAACTTTTTGGCGTGCTGGTGACCGTACCGGTGCTGCTGCCGCCACTGGTGGGCGTGCTGGCATTTTATTTTCTTTTGGGCGAAACCGGCATTCTCCCGCGCTTGCTGCAATGGTTTTTAAATTTATCGCAACCGCCACTCGTCATGCGCGGCATCGGGGCAATTTTACTCGTGCACGCTTACAGCTTCTACGTTTATTTTTATCTTTTCGTGCGCAATGCGTTGCTGGCCTCCGATCCGTCGTTGGAAGAAGCGGCGCGAAATCTCGGCGCGAAGCGCTGGCGGGTTTGGCGGTGCGTGATTTTCCCGCAACTGTATCCCGCGATCTTAGGCGCGGCGTTATTGGTTTTCATGAGTTCGATGGCGAGTTTCACGGCGCCCTATTTGTTCGGCGGTGATTGGCGCTTTCTTACCGTTGAAATTTACAACGCCAAATTGAACGGCGACATGCCGATGGCCATCACGCAAGCCGTCATCATTGGCGTGATTTCACTGGGATTTCTCGGGCTCATGCGCCTTTACAGCGGACAAGCTCTTACCGGTTTTGGCCGTGGCACCAAAGGCGCGGCGCGTACGGCCAATCTGCGCCATCTGCCGCCGCTGCGTAAAATATTGCTCACCACGCTCGGGGTGATGATCATGACGGCGCTCATCCTGCCGCAACTCACGCTCGTCATGATTGCTTTCGTCAAAAACGGCTCGTGGACGTCGCAAATTTTGCCGGACACCTTCACGCTGGAGAATTTCACCACGCTGTGGCGGCAGCGCGAATTTGTTGAGCCGTTTACAAACAGTTTTTGGATGTCCGCGGTCGCCACCTTTGCCGGCGTCATCGTGAGTCTCGCCGCGGCGTGGCTGCAATCCAAATGGATGCAGCAAAAACGCACGCGCGCACTATCCGCCACCCTCGACGCCGTCATGATGTTGCCCTACGCCATTCCCGGCACTGTCATTGCGATTGCCTTAATCGCCACTTTCAACGAGCCCCATTGGTTCACCGCCAACAACATTCTCGTCGGCACGGCGATGATTTTACCGTTCGCATACTTTATTCGCCATTTGCCCATTCAATTTCGCGCCACCGCCGCGGCGTTTGCGCAATTTGATCCAACCCTCGATGAGGCCGCGCGCAATCTCGGTGCGAATTGGTGGCGGCGGGTATCGCGCGTCACCATTCCCTTGATTTTGCCGGGCATCGCCACCGGCGCAATGGTGGCGTTGGTCAATGCGCTCGGCGAGTTTGTCGCTTCAATTCTCCTTTATACCTACTCCACCGAGCCGCTGTCGGTGCGTATTTTCTCCGAATTACGCCTTTTCAATCTTGGTTCCGCCGCCGCATATTCCGTGATCTTGACGGCGATCATTGGAGTCGTGATGTGGCTGAATCAAAAATGGATTGGCGACCGCAGCACGACGATATAATTTTTTTGCAAGAATAAACCTCATTCACAGTTTGGTTTTACGCCAGTGTTCTAAAGGCACGGCCATATGATGGCCGTGCCTTTTTGTTTTTAAAATGTAAGCTTTTTCTTACAGAAACTGATTACATGTCCTACAGCGAATCCAGTTTCTGTCTGATTGTCAATTCCCTTATTCTCCTTATATATATTTGAAGAGGGCTTGACGCGAGTTACCGGTTGCTCGGTTTTTATTTTCACCAGCCGATTTTAAAACCTCTTGAGATCATTAGGCTAGCGGTATTTCAAGTCGACCGAAAACACGGTTTTGGGATTAAAGTTGAGGATGAAGTATTTTAATAAACAATCACAGGGAAAGGAGTAACGGTTTATGAACCGCATGCAGTTCTGTCGACAGGGCTTTGTTACTTTAGGGTTGGCAATGCTTTTGATCGGTGTAACAGCGCCCTCTCTTTTTGCGCAACCCAGCTTCTTTAAGGTCGCCTTTATTGGAGATCAAGGCTTGGGGGAGGATGCGGAAGCAGTTTTGCGGCTCATCAAGAGAGAGGGTGCGCAGGCCGTCGTGCATTTGGGCGATTTCGATTATGAGGACGACCCGCAGGCCTGGGAGGATCAAATCAACAAAATTTTGGGGCCAAATTTTCCCTACTTCGCTTGCGTTGGAAATCACGACGAGAACGAATTCTACGGACCCGGGGGTTATCAAGAGTTTATGGCAGCGCGGATGAACCGGCTCGGTATAGGCTGGAGCGGGGACCTCGGCGTGCAATCAAATTTTACATATAATGGTGTTCTTTTCGTGATGACTGCCCCCGGCGTCTTTGGCTCCGGCCACGATACTTACATCAGAGACGTGTTGGCAGCGGATAATTCCATTTGGAGCATTAGCAACTGGCATAAGGACATGAAGCTGATGCAGGTTGGAGGCAAATCGGATGAAACCGGCTGGGGCGTTTATGAAGAATCAAGAAAAGGCGGGGCCATCATTGCCACGGCTCACGAGCATTCTTACAGCCGGACACATCTGTTGAGCAGTTGCCAGAATCAAACCGTCGCCAGCACCTCCAACACTTTAACGCTCACCAAAGACGACCTGACCACACCGGCTGATGAAGGCAATTCTTTTGTGTTTGTTTCGGGCTTAGGAGGCAAAAGCGTTCGCGATCAAGAACTCAGTGGTGATTGGTGGGCGAGCATATATACTGGGACGCAGGGCGCTAGCCCCGGCGCGCTTTTTGGCACCTTCGGCAATGGGGCGCCGAATCGAGCGACATTCTATTTCAAGGACACCACGGGGGTGGTGCCGGATAATTTTGTTGTCATCAGCAATGTGGAACTGGATTTACCGATTATTTCATCTTTCAGCCCCACGAACGGACCGCATGAAACTGAAGTCACCATTACCGGAAACAATTTCACCGGCGCGACGCAAGTAAAATTCAATAATATTGCGGCGGCGTTCAGCATTGATTCCAATACGCAAATTCGCGCCACCGTGCCGGCCGGAGCGACGACCGGAAAAATCAGCGTCACCGGGCCGGATGGCACGGCCACGAGCACGAACGACTTCACGGTCACGTTCCCGCCCAGCATCAGTTCTTTCACACCGGCCAGCGGGCCGATCGGCACGCAAATTACTATTAGTGGAGAAAATTTCTCCACCGCGACGCAGGTGACATTCAATAATGTCGCTGCAATAAGCTTCATTGTGGATTCCAATACGCAAATCCGCGCCAATGTTCCTGCCGGCGCGACCACAGGAAGAATCCACGTCACGGCGATGGATGGAACGGCCACAAGCTCGAGTAATTTCACCGTTACTTTCCCGCCGAGCATCAGCTCATTTACCCCAACCAACGGTTTGGTTGGCACACAAGTCACCATCATCGGAAATAATTTTACCGGCGCGACACTTGTCAATTTCAATGGCGTTGCCGCGACGACTTTCAACGTTGTTTCCAATACAGAAATTCGCGCCAATGTTCCTGCCGGCGCGACCACGGGAAAGATCAGCGTCACGGCGGCAGATGGAACGGCAACGAGCGCGAGTGATTTCACCGTAACGATTCCGCAGCCGCCGACCATCGCTTCTTTCACTCCGAATAGCGGGCCGATCGGTACGTCAGTGACTATCACTGGAAATAATTTCACCGGCGCGACGCAAGTGACGTTCAATAATATTGCGGCCGCGTTCAGCGTTGATTCTGATACGCAAATTCGCGCCACGGTGTCCGTCAACGCGAGCACCGGAAGAATCAGCGTCACTGCGCCAGGAGGAGAAGTCGCCAGCGCGGATGATTTCACTGTGACGCTGCCGGAACCACCCACCATCTCTTCTTTCACGCCGACCAGCGGGCCGGCCGGCACCCAAGTTACCATTACCGGAAATAATTTCTTTGGCACGACGCAAGTGACATTCAATAACGTTGCTGGAGCATCTTTTATCGTGGATTCCAGCACGCAAATTCGCGCCAACGTGCCCGCCGGGGCGACCACCGGAAAGATCAGTGTCACCGCACCGGGTGGAGAAGTCACAAGCGCGGATGATTTCATGGTTACTTTTCCACCAAGTATCAGCTCGTTTTCTCCAACTTCTGGCCTGGTCGGCGCGCAAGTCACCATTGCCGGAAATAATTTTGCCAGTGCATCGCAAGTCTCATTCAATAACGTTGCTGCAACTACTTTCACGATTGATTCCAATACGCAGATTCGCGCCAACGTGCCAGTTGGAGCAACCACTGGAAGAATTCGCGTCACCGTGCCGGATGGAACGGCCATGAGCGCGAACGATTTCACCGTCCTTTTTCCACCCAGCATCAGCTCTTTTGCTCCAACCTCCGGACCGGCCGGCACGCAAGTTACCATCATTGGAAATAATTTTCTCAACACAACACAAATAACGTTCAATAACATTGCCGCGACAACGTTCACGATTGATTTCAATACACAAATTCGCGTCACCGTTCCGGCCGGGGCGACCACCGGAAGAATCCGCGTCACGGCCCCGGGTGGAACAGCCACGAGCGCCAATGATTTCACCGTTCTTTTCCCGCCCAGCGTCAGTTCCTTTGCCCCGGCAGCGGGGCCAATCGGCGCGCAAGTCACTATCACTGGCGCTAATTTCACCGGCACGACGCAAGTCTCATTTAATAATATCGCCGCGACGTCTTTTACGGTGGATTCCAATACGCAAATTCGCGCCAATGTGCCTGCTGGAGCAACCCCCGGAAGAATCCGTGTTACCACACCAGGCGGCACCGGGACAAGCGCCATCGATTTTAATGCCACTTCGCAGCCAGTGATCAGCTCTTTTACGCCAACACAGGGGCCGGTTGGCACGCAAGTCACCATTAACGGACATAATTTAGCCGAGGTTGTGCTCGTCAATTTCAACGGCGTTCTCGCAGCAAATTTGACCATTGATTCCAATACGCAAATTCGCGCCGATGTTCCTTTCGGAGCGACCTCTGGAAAAATCGACGCCACCTCATCAATTGGGACTGGGGTGAGTCCGGCTGATTTCAGCGTGTCGCCGTCGGTGGGGCCGACCATCACTTCTTTCACGCCAACCAGCGGCTTCATCGGCACGTCAGTCACAATCACGGGATCCAACTTCTTTGGTGTTACGCAAGTCACTTTTAATGGCGTTGCTGCAGCCTCTTTCAATGTAGATTCCGATACGCAAATTCGTGCCAACGTTCCTTCCGGAGCAACGACGGGGAATATCGAGGTCACTGCTTCAAATATGAAAGCTAAAAGCCTAAATAACTTCACGGTTAATTTTCTGCCCAGTATCAGTTCATTCACGCCGGCCAGCGGCTTGATCGGTACGCAAGTCATCATCACCGGAAATTATTTCACGGATGCGACGCAAGTGACATTCAATAACGTTGATGCGACAAGCTTCTTTGTGGATTCCAATACACAAATTCGCGCCAATGTGCCCAACGGCGCGACTACGGGAAGGATCAGCGTCAGCACACCGTCGGGAACGATCACGAGCGTGAGTGATTTCACTGTCACTTTCCTTCCCAGCATCAGTTCTTTCACACCGGCCAGCGGCTTGATTGGTATTCAAGTCACCATCACCGGAAATAATTTCAGCAGCGCAACGCAAGTGATGTTCAACAACGTTGCCGCGACAACTTTCACGGTAAATTCCGACACGCAAATTCGTGCGAATGTGCCGGCGGGCGCGACCACGGGAAAGATCAGCGTCAGCACGCCGACCGGAACGATCACGAGCGTGAGTGATTTCACTGTCACTTTCCTGCCCAGCATCAGTTCTTTCACGCCGGCCAGCGGCTTGATCGGCACGCAAGTCACCATCACCGGAAATAATTTCACGGGCGCAACGCAAGTCGCTTTCAATGGCGTTGTTGCAACAACTTTCATCGTGGATTCCAATACGCAAATTCGTGCCAACGTTCCCACCGGCGCGACCACGGGAAAAATTAGCGTCAGCACCCCGACCGGAACGATCACGAGCGTGAGTGATTTCACTGTCACTTTCTTGCCCAGCATCAGTTCTTTCACGCCGGCCAGCGGCTTGATTGGTACGCAAGTCACCATTATTGGCAATAATTTCAGCGGCGCAACGCAAGTGATGTTCAACAACGTTGCCGCGACAACTTTCACGGTAAATTCCGACACGCAAATTCGTGCGAATGTGCCGGCGGGCGCGACCACGGGAAAAATTAGCGTCAGCACGCCGACCGGAACGATCACGAGCGCGAGTGATTTTACAGTCGTTGTGACAACAGGAATAAATTCTCCAACCAACAAGCCAATCCCCGAGAAAGTTGTTCTTGAGCAAAACTACCCGAACCCCTTCAATCCCTTGACCAGCATTGCCTATTCAGTGCCCAAAGGGATGCGGGTTATGCTCAAAGTCTATAACCTTGCAGGCAAAGAAGTGGCTGTTTTGGTAAATGGCTATTATGATCGTGGAAATTACACCGTCACCTTCGATGCCGCCGGGTTGCCGAGCGGGGTTTATTTAACCGCATTGCAAGCCGGGGCGGAAAGGCGCGTGCATCGGATCTTATACATGAAATAACCGCATCCGCTTCCCGCAAAAAATAGCTTCTTAACAAGAAAGTCGAGGTTTGCAGAAATAATATTTTGCATTTGACAAACCCCGACTTTCTTTGTATTTTATGGCCTTCGGTGACATAAAAACGATTGATTGAAGTTTAAAAGCTTATAGGCTGAATGCCGCGTGACCGCACCCCACCAACTCTCCTCACCTCACCACGAGAACTTGCGTGGCTTGCTGCAGCGTTTTCTCCAAACGCGTGGGCCGGTGACCATTGCGGAAATCCTGCAGCGCTACTCTCTTTCTCGTGACCAAATCGAGAGCCTTCTCATTGAACTCGCCAACTCCGGAACGGTTTATCGCGGCAAATTGACGGCAGACGCTATCGAGGAACAGTGGTGTGACCGCCGCAATTTTGAGCAGCTTTATCGGCGGGCGATTCAGGAACGCCGTCGCGCCTTTGCCCCGCAGCCGGTGGAAAATTTTTTGCGTTTCCTCTGGCGCTGGCATGGTCTCGGGCAACTGCAAAGTCCCGCCCAGCTTGTGCCTTTGTTGCAGCGGTTGCGAGGCCTGTTTCTCCCTCTCAACTTTCTGGCGCGCGAAATTTTGCGCGCCCGCTGCGCTCCAGAAAATTTCACCGCAGTCTTTTCTTCCTGCCATTTGCAACTTGCTGCCCTCTGCCAACAAGGCGATTGGTTGTGGCGACTCTATCAAGAGGATACCGGGCACGCACGGCTGGCGCAATTCTTCGCCCGCGGCGAAGGCCATCTGTTTTATACGCGCGAACAGTTGGAGCAACAAAGCGCGGCTCTTTCGGTTTCGGCAAGGGCGGTGTATGAATTTCTCAAAGAGAATGGCGCGAGTTTTTTTCGCGATCTCGCGGCGGGAGTGAATTTGCCGAAGCCGCCCTTGCTTGAAGCGCTGGCCGAGTTGGCTTGGCGTGGTTTAGCCACCAATGACAGTGTGCAAGTTTTCCACGAGCTGGCCGAGCACGGAGTACCGCGTCCCATTGAGCCGGTCGAGGCGTCCGATTCGACGTTTCATCCCGGCACCGAAACTTTGCAATCATTTTTAGAAACTTCTTTACCCGAATGGCGCCAGCGCGATCAAAATTGGCGGCGACGACAGTACTCTCGCCGGCGCGAAGAATATCGCCGTGAGTTGAAAGCGTTGCCACAACTCAGCGAAGGGCGCTGGGCATTGGTAGAGTCGTTCGCCATTTTTGGCAAACCAACGTCGCCGCAAAACGCCACGGGACCCGCACTGGCACAACAGCAAGCGCGCCTTCTGCTTGAACGCTACGGTATTTTAGTTAAAGAATGGTATCGCCGTGAAACTGGTTTACTGCCGTGGTATGTAATTTTCCAGGCGCTCAAGCAAATGGAATGGCGTGGCGAGGTGCGGCGGGGTTATTTCGTTGAGGGCCTCTCGGGCGTGCAGTTTGCACTCCCGCACGCACTGGCGATGTTTACCGCGCCTCAATCCACACCGGCCTCTTCCGAGTTGATGATGCTGAACGTGCTTGACCCCGCGGCGCCTTTTGGCGGCGGAGTGAATTTGACCTTACGCGATTCTACCGGCAACATTTTAAATCCTGTTCGACAAGCAAGCAATCATCTCTTTTTCATTGACGCGCAGCCGATTATTTACGCTGAAAATTATGGCCTGCGCCTGCGAAGCCTCGCCGGCGCAACCGACGAGTCGCTGGCAAGCGCCCTTGCTTGTTTACGGCAATTTTTACAACTTCCCGACCCTTTGCGACCGCGTAAACGCATTGAAGTTGAAACCTGGAATGAGGCCCCGGTGGTCAACACGCCTGCGGCAACTTGGTTGCAGCGGCACGGCTTTGAAAGAGAGCAAGAGAAACTGGTGCTCTGGCCTTCACGACTGTGAAACAAAGTTTTCTTGAACCTGGTTTGCTCTTAGCCTGTTACAAATACTATCTTCGCAAAAAAATTCAACATAGAGAAAACCAAGTCAACAGAGGCGAGGACGAAAAGCTTTCGCCGTTTTATTTTGGCTTCTTGACTTTATGGCTGAAGTTGCCTATCTTTTCAAAGTCAATTTTGATAAAAACCAATTCTGGAATGAAGGTAAAATGATACAGAAACTTTTCGGGAGCTTCTTATTTTCGGTTTATCTGTTTTGTAGTTTTGCCGCCGCGCAGGATCGCGGTTTCGGCTTGGGTATCGTGGCCGGCGAGCCGACGGGCGTTAGTTTGAAAAGCTGGCAAGGACGAACGACGGCACTGGATGCGGCGCTGGCGTGGTCGTTTGCCGGCAATGATTTCGTGCAAATACACGGCGACTACCTCTCCCACAATTTTTCTCTCCTGAAAGTCGAAGAAGGGCAATTGCCCTTTTACTACGGCATTGGCGGCCGCCTCAAGTTGATTGACCTGGACGACAACAAAAACGACCGGAATGATAAAACCCGGATTGGCGTCCGTCTGCCTTTGGGGCTAGCGTATTTATTTGAAAAAGTGACGCTCGACCTTTTCGTCGAAGTCGTGCCGGTTTTGGATTTGGTGCCGGAAACCGAATTTGACTTGAACGCAGCGATCGGGGTGCGTTATTTTTTTACCAAGTGAGCGGCGTTGCCAATTTTTCGCCAATTGCCGGCAACTTGGGAGATGGTCTCATTTTACTTTGAAAACAAATAATCTCGTGCTTTTGGCCAAGAATATGCGTATTTTGCAAAATTGTTTTTTACAAAAAAATAATTGTTTTGCCGCCGCCAGGCGAGTCAACCCTATTCATCAGAAAGGAATACGATGTTGTTTAAATCAGCCGTAGTTGTTCTACTCAGTGGCTTGGTAGCTTGCCAGGGAAATCAGGAGAAAAAAGTGACACTGGAAACGCACGAACAGAAAGTCAGTTACAGTATCGGCATGGATATTGGAAAAAATCTCAAGCAGAATGAAATCGCGGTTGAGATGGACGCCTTGGCGCGCGGCATTAAAGACGCGTTGGGCGATAGCAGCACCAAGCCGCTGTTGAGCGCGGCGCAAATTGAAGAAACCATGCAAAAGTTTCAACAAGACATGATGACCAAGCAAAGCGAGAAAACGAATGCCGTGGCCATTAAAAATAAAACCGCCGGTGAACTGTTTTTAGCCGAGAACGCAAAAAAAGAAGGCGTGGTGGTGCTGCCCAGCGGCTTGCAATACAAAATTATCAAAGCCGGCACCGGCCCCAAACCGAAAGTGACCGATCACGTGACCACGCATTATCGCGGCACATTGATCGACGGCACCGAATTTGACAGCTCCTACAAAAGCGGCCAACCGCTCAATTATCCGGTCAACAATTTTATTAGCGGCTGGATCGAAGCGTTGCAGCTTATGCCGGTCGGCTCGAAATGGCAATTGTTTGTCCCCTCGAACCTTGCTTACGGCGAGCGTGGCAACGGTAGCGTCTTCGGCCCCAATTCCGCTTTGATTTTTG